>JAISXP010000049.1 GCA_031270465.1 Tannerella sp.
ACATTTTCCAGACCTTCGACGTCAGTTTCACGGTGAAGAAAAAGGACATCACTGTCAGCGGCGCCACCATTGCCGCTAAGACCTACGACGGCACAACCGCCGTCACGGTAACGGGCGTAACGTTCGACGGTCTGAAAAACAGTGAAACCCTCGCCATTGACACGGACTATGAAGTCACCTCCGCCGCCTTCGACGATGCCGACGCAGGCAACGCCAACCGGACAGTGGAGATGACCGTAACGCTGAAAAGCACCGCCACGGCGAACAACTACAACCTGACCAACGGCACGAACTATCCGCTGACGGGTCAGACCATCGCCAAAGCCACGCCTACGCTCGACGCTCTGATCCTTGACGCCGACACCTTCACCCACTACACGGACGAGCCGCAGGGCGTCGCCACGCCGACGCTCAAAGCCCCGTACACCGGCCTGGGCGAAGTGACGGTGAAATACAACGGCAGTGACAGCCGCCCGGTCTTCCCCGGCACGTATGTCATCACCATCGACATCGCCCCGGGCGCGAACTACAACGCCGTCACAGGCCTGCGGATCGGCACGTACACCATCACCGAGCCGCCCATGCCTTACGTCCCGCGCCGGGTGACGCTCAACGTCTCGCCCCACTTCGCAAGCGACCCGCTGCCGGGCGTCTTCTACATTGAGAGCGCCCGCGACCTGGTGATCACGTTGACGCCCCTCCCGACGCTCCCCGACGGCTACGAACCGAAGGTGACGACGAACCGCCGCCTCTACCCCGACGATAGGGGCGGCGTGAAGGTCACGCGCAATGACGGCGGCACGTGGACCGTCCGCATCGCCTACATCCTGGAAGAAACGGAAGTGACCGTCGAAGCCGTCGAGCCCTTCTCCGGTACGGGCAATGAAGACCTCCTTGCCGGCGCACGTGTCTGGAGCTACGGTCAGCGGCTGTACGTCACCGCCGGCGCCACCTCCGGGCAGGCATACATATATAGTATAGCCGGCATACTGGTGAAAATCCTTCCCTACGTCTCCGGCGAAACGGTCTTTGCGACCTTGCCGGCAGGAATATATGTTGTTACGATGGAAGGACGGAGAGATAAAGTCATTATTAGAAATTAGTCATAAATGTTTTTTATGAAACCGGAAAAAAGGGCAGGCCGCAAGGTTTGCCTTTTTTTGTGCGACCTCTGTCCCCTGAGGTTGACACGTTTCTTTCTTGTAACGGTTCGATTCCATGTCCTGACGGGACACGGGAAAACTGTTATAACATATTTATTTCGCATCCCTTAAGGACATCTTCAAGGGTTGCGGCTGCCTGCCCAAGAGGGCAAAAAGAAAGACGGCATCAAAGCGCACACGATGACAGATGAACATACATTCCGCAGGTTCCGCCTGCGTGGCGACAGCGTGAGGTGTGAACCTCGTCCGAACAGCGCGGGGGTGGGCGGATTCCTTCACTTCATGTGCTGGGAGGCAATATCCTGAATGTCCTGCAGCGAGAAGAGTCCCCGTATCTGGATTACCGTGAATTTGCCGGAGCCGTCGATCAGCATGATCAGTTCTTCGATGTCCGTTCCGTTTTTTCTGACGTGAAACGTGATGTCTTCGCTGCCGTCGCGGATGCGCATCAGTTCTTCGTGTTTGTCGGTAATCAGCGCCTTGAACGTTTTCCGCATTTCTCCCCTGACGTCCTCCCTTTCGGTCGAAAGGATGTTGATGCCGCTGATCTTTTTCAGATGGCTCAGTTGTATATCGCCCACGTCGCCAAGCGACGGCAGCATTTCGAACATGGCCTTGGAAATGTATACGGACGAGACGCCGTCCTGTCCGGCAAACCGGTCGAACAGCTTCTGCTGTCCGAAGCAGAAACTGCTTATGCTCAGTCCTGCAATCAGTAAAATATGTTTTGCTTTCATCTTTAATATAATTAATTGTTTGTTTTGAATGTTTCCAATACTTTGTTCATTTTTTCCATTTCCTGTCTTACCACGTATGTTTGTTCGATACCCCTGTTCAGTTCTGCCGACACGTAGAGCAGTGTTTTTTCCGCCATGAGCGCGGCCTCTTCCGGGTTGTCGTAAGTGTCCGCCATTGTGCGCCGCGTATCTGTTCGCGTGGCAAAAAACAATCCTGCGCACAGGAGCGCGACGGCTGCGACGCTGCCTGTCAGGTACCGCAGGGTGCGCGTGCGGGATGCTGTCCTGCGTTCGTTATCGCCCAGACGTTGAAGGGTCGCTTCCAGACGGACGGATACGCCCTGCGACATCTTGTGTGGTTTCCCGTACAGTGCGCGAAAAAGTGTCCGGTCTTTCTCCAGGTGTTCGTCCACGCACTCACTGTTCAGGAAATAATCTTTCAGATGGCGTTCTTCTTCCGGCGCCGTATCTCCGGCGTAGAATTTTTCCAGTAATTGTTTTATATCTATTTGCGTCATAAATTCAAATAATTAAGCGTTCAACCATTCTCTTAGTGTTTTGCGCGCTCTCGACAACAGTACCCGTACATTGGCGGCGCTTTCGCCCGTTGCTGCCTCGATTTCTTCCGGCGTACACTCTTCGCAAGCTCTCAACTGCATCACGATACGCTGTTTTTCGGGCAGGCGGCATATCAGCTTTTCAATGCGTCGCACACTTTCGTCGGCGACAAACTCGCTTTCGGGCGTCGTATTCGTTCCGATTTGCAACATGCTGTCCGCCTCGTCGTCCGCACGATGTCTGGGCGACCGCAGGAAGTCAATGCAAAAATTCCTGACCAGCGTCACGCAGAAGGCTTCCGGCTGACGGAGTTCCGACAATTCCTTTCGCCTGTCCCACAGTCTGCAATACACGTCCTGAAGAATGTCTTCCGCATCGTCGGGGTTGTTGAGCAGCGTATAAGCCACTTGATAGAGTTTGGGATGAAAGGGATAGAACCGCGCCGTAAATTCCTTTGCATCCATCATGGGTTCAGTTGTTTATAAACTGTTTAATGTCCGACGGCCTGATCTTCCCCCTGATGCGAATCATCGTCACATCGTTTTCTTTCGTCGTCAGCACCACCAGTTCCCGGATGCTGTCGTTTTTGGTTTTCACCAGCACGCTGACGTGTTCGCCGTTGTCATTGGCCGTCATAAGCAGTTCATAATCCGGATCCTCAAAGGCTTTAAAAGAATGAATCATCCGGTTCAATTCCTCTTTGACCGACGGGGCGCAATGGCCGAAGTTCAGCACGTCCACTCCATCTACTCCCATTGTCTTTCCGAAAAGTCCGGCAAATATCATTCCGACTTTTCCGATTTTTACATATTCCACGCCTGTCTCTTTCGCATATTTAGAGAAAATCTGGTCGACTGTCTGCGCATTGACCGCAAGCGTGAACAAAAACATTGCCGCGAGGCCTGATAAAATCTTTTTCATGCTGTTCAAAATTTTAATTACAAATGGAAGACGATTTGACCCCTTTATTTGTTACAAAAAAATTTCAAATCGGCGAACCGTCTGCCGTTCCGCCTGTATCATTCACCTGTTCTCGATCCACCGGTTTGTTTTCGGACCGATTTGTTCCGTTGGTATCGGCTGCAGTCCGTATTTTGCCAGTTCTTTCTGCGTACAGAATGTTTCGATGCTTTTTCCTGCGGCGTCCAGTTCCGTATTGTTGC
>JAISXP010000027.1 GCA_031270465.1 Tannerella sp.
TACCGCCTGATAACAAGCAGAGCAAAACAATCATTATCTTTTTATTCATAGTTCACTTACTGTTTATTTTAATATATTGAATGGGATTGACGAAACATTCCCGCCAATCCCACTGCAAAAATAATCAATATCCCGGATTTTGAGCAAGCGAACCTAAACTTTTATCTATTTCCGCACGCGGAATTGGTAAAAGATAGTGCTGTTCGCCAAAACTGCGCGCCGTCAGTACGGTTATTTCGTACGTTTTGGAGCCATCGGACTGCTTCTGAATATTTATTGCCAGAAGCGGCTTGTTTTCGGTCTCCATCGCTATTTTCCAGCGGCGTACGTCGTAGAAACGGTGCTCTTCCAGCGCCAGTTCCACCCGGCGTTCGTTCTGTATCCGTTTCCGTAGCGCTTCGCCCGAATCGGTTACCGGCGGCATGTTGACGCCCGGACGCGCACGCACTTTGTTCAGGTATTCGCGTGCCGTGGCCTCGTCGCCCAACTCGAATTTCGCTTCCGCATAATTGAGCAGCGCCTCCCCGTAGCGGAAATAGATCCAGGGATTGGTCTGGTTTACGGCCGCACCTACCACCGGAATGTCCTCTTCAATAAATTTCTTGTAACAATAAGCCGTCAGCGAGGCATTCCACGACCCGACACTGCTTTCCGGCGAATCCAGTCCGCCGTGGAACGTTTCCGTTTCGCGTCCCTGCCACACCGAACCGTCATGCAGAAGCGTTGCTTCAAAACGCGGGTCGCGTCCGTCGTACGGATGATTCGGGTCATATCCCGATGCCGTGTTGACGGTCAGCGTCCCGTCCGCAGTTTCGTTGTACGGCAACAGACCAGTCGACGCCATTTCATAGGCATTGACCAGGTTTTGCGTAGGACATCCTTCGTCGCTGCCGTTTGAACCGCTTCGGCCGTTAATCCACTGGAAATTGACGGAAGTACTCGGTGTGAAATATCGCGCGAAAATAATTTCGTTGTTATCCGTCAGGAACGTGTTTTGATAGTCGCCGTGCAGTTCATATCCCGCATTCAGCAGCGGTTCGATGGCGTCGGCGGCCTTCTGCCATTTGGATCTGTCGCTGTTCGGATTGTTCAGGACACTGGCCGCATAGAGCAATACCCTTGCTTTGAGCGCCCTGCACGCATCACCGGAAGCGCGTCCCTTCTGGCTGTCCGGCTGTCGGGCGGGAAGCAGGGAAGCGGCGGCGTCCAGTTCGGTCACGATGAAATCCACACACTCGTCGTAACTGTTGCGCGTGACGGCATAGTCTTCATTCAACTGGAATACTTTCGTAATAATCGGCACGCCTCCGTATATCCAAATCAGGTTGGTATACACGTATGCCCTGATAAATTTCATTTCACCGATAGCGGCGTTTTTAAAATCGGCATCCACAGGCGCCGTCTCGATTTTTTCAAAGAACGTGTTGATGGATCTAAGATATCCGTATGCAAATTCCCACTGGTTCAACCTTGAATTCATACTTGTCACATTGTCGGATGTTAAAGTCCCCATTTGAGCAAAATAGAATCCGGCATTGTTAAAAATACTGTATACCTCATCAGTTGCCACACCGATCATTGCCGTTGAATAACCATGCTGAATTGCATTGTAGGAACCGTTCACATACGTCTGAATCAGCGCCTGATCCGTCCAGGTATCCGTTTCGGATATTTTGTCCAGCGGGGTCAGTTCCAGTACGTCGCACGATGCAACGCCCGCCAGAAACAATAAAATACATATATACTTTTTCATGTCTTCCGTTTTTAATAAGTTAAATTGATTCCAAAATTCAATGTTCGCTGCTGTTGATAGTACCAAAAGTCGGTAGTTTCGGGATCAAAACCCTGATCCTTCATGTGGTCGTAAATTATAAAGAGATTGTATGCGCTGACCGAAAGCCGCAAGCCCTGAATCCGTATCCGGTCGCAGACTTTTTGCGGTAGCTGATACCCCAGTTCCACATTTTTCAGTCGCAGAAAACCTGCGTTTTTCATCCAGTGCGTGGAATTGTAGACGGAATTGGTGCTGTTGTTCCACAGTGCGGCGCTTGCGCGCGGCATGGTGGCGTCCGTATTGGACGGCGACCAGCGATCCTCTGCACGCCAGTTTAAGTAATTGCCGAACGAATAACTCATTACCGGGAACCAGCCGCCACCGAAGTTCTGCCGGGCATTTTCCTGACCCTGAAACAGCAGCGACAGGTCGAAACTCTTCCAGGCGAAATAGGCGTTCAGTCCGTAGACTATTTCCGGGATATTGATCAGATCTTGCCGAACCCTGTCGCGCGAATTGATTTCTCCGTCTCCGTTGGCATCTTCGTAGATGATATCGCCGGGGACGGTGCCGGGCAGGTGTGGATAAGCGTCTACGGCGGCCTGATCCTTGAAAATACCCAGCGAGTTGTACAGCAGGGAAGCACCCATCGGACGACCGGTAGCATACTGATACGGTTCCGCCGCAGGCTGCTCGTCGATGTATACCACCTTATTCCGCGCAAATGACACATTTCCGGAAATATTGTACCTGAAATCATTGATGCTGTTTGCATGGGTAAGTACCAGTTCAAATCCTTTGTTGTCGACAATCCCGATGTTTTCGTCCGGCAGCGACAGTCCGGTATAGGACGGTATGGTGGCCGACCGCTTGGTCAGGATATCCGATCGTCGGGTCTTGAAGTAGTCAAACTCAATTCCTAAAAGTCCGTTCCACAGGGTGGCGTCCAGTCCGATGTTCCACGTCTTTGCCGTCTCCCAGGTGATATTGGGATTTGGCACGTTGGTTTCCTGAAGCCCGGAAACGTCCGTGCTTCCGATCACATAGTTACGTCCGTATCCGTAGGTGGTCAGATACTGGAAAGCGTTGACCAAGTCATTACCCATCACGCCGTAGGAACCTCTTATTTTCAGGTTGTTGATATCTTCGAATCCCTTCATGAACGATTCCTCCGAAAGCCTCCATCCGGCCGATACGCTCGGGAAATATCCGAAGCGTTTTTCCTTCGGGAAATTGGGCGAGCCGTCGCGACGCATGGTAAACTGTGCCATGTACTTGCCTGCATAGTCGTAGTTTAACCTTCCGTACACGTTTTGCCGTGCGCCCTGCGATGCCGAACCGTCGTTGCTTTGCATGTTCTTGTCGGTGCTGCCGGCAAATATCTGTGGAATGGAGGTGGAAATGTAGTCGCCGCGGTACGCCTGCAAGTAGTTTCCCTTGACTTTTTGCTGCTCGTAACCGATCATCGCTCCCAGGTTATGCTGCTCTATGGCACGTTCGTAAGTAGCTTTTACCGTAAAATAAAGCTGGTCGCTAAATGCGCCCCTGTCCGTCAGTGTCGCCTTGTTCACGCCGTAGCCTGTCCGTCCTTTCGTGTATCCTCCCGCATCGTCTTTGTAATATACATAATCAGGTATCCGAAACGTTTTGGTGAAATCGGATGCAAAGTCATAGCTTCCGGTTCCGTCCAAGCTCAGACCCTTTACCCAGGGCACCTGCCAGTTGAAAAAGATGGAACTTTGCAACGTCTTGACGTCCTGATCCGTGTATCCGACATTGTCGCCTACCCAGTTCAGGATATTTTCATTATCTCTGTTGGGCATCATATAGTCGGTTCCAGGCCAGTACGGTAACCAGTTCGGTTGATATAAGTAGATATGACTGTTCAGGTTATTGGCACCTTCGTAGGGATAATGCCGGTCGTCATACCGTCCGGCCAGATTCGCCCCGACGGTTAAATGTTCCGACAGTTTCACGTCCACATTCGACCTGATATTGTACTGGTTGTATTTCCGGGCGCCATGCTCATACATGTCATCCTGCGCCAGTTCGCCGAGCGATACGTAATATTTTGCCCGCTCGCCGCTGCCCGAAACAGATACGTTTGTTCGGTGTTGCGGCGTCCAGTCTTTGATAATGTAGTCATACCAGTCTATGTTCGCATAATTCGGATCCGTCCCTTCCCTGAATTTTTGAAGCTCGGCATCGGAATATCTTGCCGGACGTCCTTCACTCTGTTCGATTTCGTTGTATACGGTGAAAAAAGTGTATGAGTCCGCCATTCTGGGATTCCGGGTAGGCTGAGAAAATCCCTGGTTGTACGAAAAATCAATTACCGGCTTCGGCGAACTGCCCCGTTTGGTGGTCACAAGGATCACCCCGTTGGCAGCCCGCGCTCCGTAGATGGCGGCGGAAGCATCCTTCAGGACGGAGATGTTCTCAATGTCGTTCGGATTGATGTTTTCCAGACCGCCCCTTTCCACTCCGTCAATAATGACCAGCGCAGACGTATTCCCGGTCGTACTACGACCGCGAATATACAGCGACGTGTTTTCCCTGCCCGGTTCGCCGGAACGGTTGTTGATAATCACACCCGGCAAACGGCCGGCAAGGGAATTGGTTACGTTCACGGCCGGACTTTTGACAATATCGGCTCCCTTGGCCGTCACGACCGCACCGGTCAGCGTGACTTTCTTCTGGGTGCCGTAGCCCACGACCACAATTTCTTCCAGCGCCAGATTGTCTTCCGCAAGCGTGATATTCAACTCGCTTTGTCCGCTCACACTG
>JAISXP010000134.1 GCA_031270465.1 Tannerella sp.
AGGGGAAGGTGGTCAATTCCACGCAGTATGAAAAGAAGTTAGTCGAAACGCTGTCGGAAGCGCAGAAAAGAGGCGAAGAACTAAGGATTGAAATAGTAAACAATAAATAGAGAAAGAACAATCACTTATTATTAATTTAAAACATTTAAAGCAGTATGAAAAAAAGTATTTTTACATCAGTTATTTTATTTACAATTGTATTTTCTTCAATTGCACAAAGGGCAGAAAATGCCGCAGTTACGACAAATACTCCTATGCGGGAGTACTTGAGACCTTCGCTTACCACGATCTTTATTGACAGGGGCGAGCCGTTATCGAAAAGGATCATTGAGCAAATGGTCAAGAAGGGCATTCCCGGTAAATTCAATGACAACTCCATCGAGCTAAATGTGCTGTCGATAGACAAGGATGAAGAATTTACCGGGGAAGACATGCGGCAACTTTTGGAATCGGATGTTTCGAGAGAAGTCATGAGGTGCTGGTTCCCGGTTTTTGACGCGGAAAAGGGCGAATTTTCGACGCATGTGATTGCCGAACGCGGCATGTATAACGCAACGGATGCGGAGGTTATTGCCGCCCGGGCTTCCAATATGAAAGAGGAAATATTGAAAGACAAAGGATTGGATATGTTAGAGCGGTCTTATATTCTCGTATATGATTTCTACAATACGAAAACGATAAAAGACAGCGAAGAGGAAGGCTACCAGGCCGATTGCGACGTGTATTTGTACCACATGGACTGGAGTGAAGAGACAAGGAACGGTTTTTATGCACAGTTCTCAAATCCCAATGGAATAGACTCGGCAGATTTTCCCGTTGTCCACATCGCATCGTTTGTCAAGGCAAAAGAACTGATTGAGATAAAAATTTCGCAAAGCAGTCAGAGCGATTTCTTGAGACTGTCCGATGAAAAGCTATTTGCTAAATTTGTAGAGCAAATAGAGAAACAGGCGGAAGTCTATTTGACGAAAGTCAATGAAGATTTCAAAGTCAAGGCAAACCTGTTCGCTGTCTCGCCCCTTCAAGCCAAGATAGGGACAAAAGAAGGCGTAAAGGTGGATCAGCGGTATTTCGTCTATGAAATTCGGGTAAATGACGCGGGAGAAGAATCAACCGTTCGAAAAGGCGTCATGAGGGCTACGTCCAAAATCGCAAAAAATGATACGATAGCTACGGGAGAAGGGCCGACGACAACTTTTTATCAGACTTACGGCAAAATGCTGTACCCCGGCATGTTGATTCAACAGCAGCCCGACTGGGGTACCGGCTATTCATTGCTTGTCGGAACGGATTTTCAGATACTGGTGGAATTGTCGGCCGTTATGTGGATGGCAAAATATATGCCTGCCCTCGACGACATCAAATTCCCATACGGTACGAAGATTTATGTCAAATACAGCTATCCATTTGGAAATATGGAAGTAGAAGGCTATAAATGGGACAAAAACTACTCGTCGGGATTCATAGGTTTTGGCCTGTCGAAAGACTTTTATTTTGCGCATTATTTTTCGGCAACGCCTTATCTGGGTTATCAGGGGATGCTCATTCCCAGCGAGTATAAAAGCGATATAGAAAACATGGATATCTCAACGTCGGGACTTGAATTTGGCGTGAACGGGAGTATGGCCCTATTGCATAATGTACAGGTAACAGGCAACGTGGGCTGGAGCACGGTGAAGTCGAAATGGTTTTCCATTGGACTGATGGCAGGAGTTGGAATAAGGTATCAATACTAAATGAATGAAAGTATATGAAAAATGTAATTATTCTTTGCGGTTTATTGACAGTAGTGTCATTTGTACTGTCTTCGTGCAGCACTTCCAAAAGTACTGCGGACAGATACACAAGGGAGTGGCGCTATGAAATGGAACCGGTCAATGTAGGCACGCAGGGTTCGTATCTGGTAAAAGTCTGGTCGTATTCAAAAAAGCCGGTCGTTGCGATTGAGCAGGCCAAGAAGAATGCGGTTCACGGGATTATATTCACGGGGTTTACGGGAATGAACGGCGTCACGGGAAAAAAACCTTTGACAAATAATCCGAACCTGGAAGAAGAAAAGAAAGACTTTTTTGATCCGTTTTTCGCAGACGGGGGGAAATACATGAAGTTTGTTTCCATAACAAACGACGGAACCGTGGCAGCAAAGGACCGGTTGAAAGTCGGGAAGGAGTATAAGATTGGTGTAATCGTATCGGTAAAAGTGGATTTGCTGCGCGAGGATTTGGAAAATGCAGGCATTATCCGGAAGCTGGGCGCCGGGTTTGCCAGATAAACGGGAAATGAGATGAAAAAAATGAGATGTTTGACATCGGGAGCCGTTTCAATCTGTTTCGGATTGGCCGTCCTGTCGGGCGGATGCGGCTCCCGGAAAGAGATAGCCGGGAACTATAACTACAAAACCGAGTGCATGGGTTCCGAACTGGACGGCTCCATTACGGTAAAGGCCTGGGGGAACGGGAGGAACAGTTCCGATGCCCTCGAACAGGCGAAGAAAAACGCCGTCAACGATGTGCTGTTCAATGGAATAAGGGAAGGAAAAAGCCTGTGCCGCCAGATGCCGCTGTTACCGGCAGGAAACGCGCGTATCAAAAACGAGGATTATTTCTATGATTTTTTCAGAGACGGCGGCGAGTTCCTGAAATATGTTTCGCTGCAGGACGAACGCTACAGCGACAAATGGAACAGGGAGCGAAAAGGCGCCAGGCAGAGTGTAACGTATGGAATTGTCCTGAGAGTACACCGTTCGGAATTAAAAAAGAGATTAATTAATGATGGTATACTAAAACAGTAAAAAGATGAAACGAATAAAATTAATTTTCCAGGTGATTATTTTATCCCTGTTGAGTATGACGGTCTATTCCCAGGAACCGAAGGCGAAAAGCCCGTCGATTGTCGTCCTTCCGGATGAAGGATGGTGCGAGGAGCAGAACTATTTTTCGACGGTTGACAACCAGGGGAAAACGGTAAAAGTGTATGATTACGAAACGGCATTGAGGGACAGGAATATGCAAACGGTCATACTGAAGATTCAGGAACTGCTGAAGGAGCACGACTGTCCGAATGTGGACGATGCCATGAGCATAGTATCTAAAATAGACGTACAGGATGCTGAAGATGCTGCGATTATGAGCGATGAAGGAATCGAACTGGCACAAGGTTCTTTTGAAAAAATCAGGAACCGGCTCGCTCCCGATGTGATCGTAAGAGTGAGGTATTATGTGACGGCAAACGGCCCTGAAAAATATACAACGTTCAACCTGCAGGCTGTGGATGCCTACACAAATGAACCGGTTGCGGTAGTAGCCGGAACAAGCGGAAGAACGATGTCCGCGGTGTTACCTCTGATGCTCGAAACGGCCGTGCTTGACAAAATACCCAATTTCACCTTCTCGCTGAATAAATTTTATGCGGAAATGGAGGAACTCGGACGTAAAATACGTTTCAGAATTGAAACGGTGAGGAACGGCGCTTTGGAGGACGGTCTTGAAACGGAATTTGACGGACAGTATCTGAACGAAATTATAGAGAACTGGGTGGAGGAAAACACGGTTGACGGGAATTACAATATGCCGGCTTCTACCAAAAACAGGATGACGTTTGACGATGTTCGTATTCCGCTTTTCAATGAAAGAGGCAGGGCTATCAATGCCGAAAACTGGGGCAGGGGATTAAATGAACTGTTGAGAAAAACCTACGGTTTGAAAACAAGCATGTATCCCCTTGGTTTAGGAGAATTTCAGCTTATTGTTGGCAAATAAATTATTAAATATCAAATAATATGAAATCATTAAGAAGCATATATCATATCCCGGTATGTCTGTTTTTCTGCGTTTGCACAATGCAGGCGCAACGTTCAGACATGCAGGACGGGGCGAACCGGCTTGCCTTGACGGTCTGGATTCCGGAAACGATTGACGGACTGACTCCGGCAGCCGAACAAAACCTGCAGAACAAGCTCGCCCAAATCCTCTCGCGAAGCGGGATTTTTGCGGAAGAAAACGCATCCCGGTTTATCCTGACGGCCAATGTCATCACCATAGACAAGCATGTTCTCCCGACGGCCCCTCCGAAATTCATGTACACAATGGATGTTACACTTTATATCGGCGACGGGGTGGAAGGTAAGCAATTTTCGAGCTACAACACAACCGTATCCGGCGTCGGGAATACCGAGACAAAAGCCTACATGACGGCGCTGGCTAATATCAAAACCAATGATAATAATTTCCAGCGTTTCATTACGCAGGGGAAAAATAAAATCATTGACTATTTCAACGCGCAGTGCGACGTCACACTCAGGCAGGCCGACGTTTTTGCAGGAATGGACAACCACGAACAGGCATTGCATCTGCTGATGTCGGTGCCCGACGTCTGTACCGAATGTTGGGACAAGGCGATGACTGCTGCTTTGCCCATCTATCAGGCGCAGATAGATTTTCAGTGCCGGTCGCTCCTCTTGCAGGCAACGAATGTCTGGAATGCCGGTCAAAACTGGAATGCCGCCGAACGTGCAGGGCGTATCATGTCGTCCATAAATCCGTATGCATCCTGTTTCGGGGATGTAATGAAACTTGCCGGCACGATCGAAAACCGGGTCAGGGAAGTCGATGCGCGGGAATGGAATTTTAAATATGAAAAGGAAATTGATCTGCGGCGAAGCCTTATCAACGCTTACCGCGACGTAGGCGTCGCGTACGGGACCAATCAGCGTTCGACCACTTTAATATACAAATCTTTATGGTAAACAGGATGAAATATCAGGTAAGATGCATTGCGGCATTGCTTTTTACGTTCGCCGGCATCGCGAACATGCAGTCTCAGGAAAAAGGAGACTATACATTCGGCGTTAATTATGCAGTAAGTTTTGACAGTAACAGCGGAAGCCATTCGAGTTCCGGAATGTCGGTCAAAGGTCAGTATTATTTTTTCGATCTCGTGCGTGTGCAGCCTTCGTTAACTTATTTCTTCCGAAAGGACTACATTGGCCCCGTAGATCTTAGCTTAGATACCCATGCGCTTATTCATCTCAGTGAGAAAATCGCGCTGTATCCGTTAGCCGGAACCGGGATTATGGTCAGCGAAATTCAGGAACTTGATGACAAACGTTCCGTAACCGCCAGGATATTCCTGAATCTTGGCGGAGGGATTGATTTCTGGTTGGGCAGCAATGTGTTGGGAAATGTTGAATTTAAGGTAAAAAACATCCACAGGGAATCGTGGTTTAATGCCGCCATAGGAATAGCATATCTGTTCTGAAAGTATAGGATATGAATGGTAGAAAAATAACAATAAATTAGGATTGTATGAAAAATAAAATGTATAAATATATCAATTACCTGATTACGGGTATATTGGGATGCGTCTGTTTTTTAGGTTGTGATATTATTGAAGATCTTTTCGATAAAAAGGATGGCAAACTGTCGAAAAAAGAAATTGCCCAAATACGGGAAGATTATGAAATTATTGATCAGACAGCCCGGGATGCCGTATTGAGGGATGAAATTGATGTAAATGAGATTGCCGCCCTAATAGATGAGTATCTCCAACTGGAATCCGTCGAAGACGCCTGGCTGGATATTGACGGTATTGTGGTTAAGTTCAAAAATTACGGACTTGCTTCGTGGTCATATAAACATGTGTTTATTGACCCGCCTTTTTTTGATATTGACAAAGTAACAGCTCAAGCCAATGAACTCAGGTCGCAACTTTCGGTAACATCGCGAGCCGGAGAGGTGAAAGTCCTGCCCGAAAATAATAAGGTGGGGATTTTTTGCGGATTAGATGAAGGTATTGCCTGGGAAGCAAGAGTAATAAAGGTTCTTGAAGCATTAAAACGGGATTTGGAACTGTCAGGTTATAAAGTTAATTTATATTATCAGGATGTTTTTACGATGGAGGCCTTTAAATCGGGATTGAAAGAATTTGGTACGATCATAATCGGTACACATGGCGATCTCACGGGAGGAAAAGATAAAGAAGGAAACTGGATATCACCCATTCACCCTCGTATATCCAAGCCGGATCAACATGTATGGTTTCTCACGGGAGAAATATCAGAAATTGCAGAGAAATATATAGACGACTTTCAAAACGAACGTTTGAAACATGGTAATAGCGGGAAGATTTTGTTTAATGAGAAACTGATTGAAGATTGTTTCGAGAAGAATACATTGCCTAACACCCTGTTTTACACCTTTTCCTGTCACGGCATGCATGGCAATTTATTGGGAAAAGTGATGGAAAAGCAAAGAAAAGGCAAAGGCGTTACAATAGGGTACGATGACGCTAATAACATCGGTCATGCAACGGCCTGGTTCCTTTTCGAGGCGTTACTCGGCGGATACACCGTTCAGGAAGCATACGATGAGATTCTGCCACTGTATTGTAAAGAAAATTTTACTAGGGAAAAAAACAGGGATCCTTACACTGCATATCTGGACTATTATCCCAAATCGGGAGGAAATGTCTCTTTGGCAAACGATAAAGTAGCCGGAAACATTATCATTCAGAATCCGGTGTATGGAGGAGTTTATTCTTCCCCCAATAGAATTGTGCCTTTGAAGGGTATATGCGTCGGTTTTGATAAAAATATAACGGGTACGGTAAGTATTGACGAATTAACTGTACCGTTGAGATTCATTAACGACAGTACGTTTTCTCAAAATATTGAAATCAAAAAAGGGGATAATACCATCAAAATTGTTTGTAGCGGAAAAGCAAAAGACCGTCCCGTCACCCTTGTTGTAAATAAAGAAATCCAACTGTTCGGCAGTTTTGAAGAAATGCCTTTATATACCTCCATGCAATGGAATACCGACGGGACAGATGTAGATTTACATCTGGTAGGCCCTAACGGCGTGGAGTGTTATTTCCAAAATAAAACGCCGCCGTGGGGCGGGATGCTGGATATTGATGATACGAACGGCTTTGGTCCCGAACATATTACGATACCGGTATTAAGACAAACAGGAGTATATAAATTGTATGTACATTATTACGATCCTAAAGGCAGAGGCGCGTCCCAGGTTTGGGTAGGGGTGGAAACGCCTACCGATAAAAAAAACTTCGGGCCTCATACGTTGACAGCAAAAGGAGAGAAGTGGCAGGTTTGTGAAATAACATTTCTCAACCCTTATACCGGGACAATTAATGCGGCAAGTTTGAGAAGCGCCGAAATCGAAATAATTGAGGATTTACCTGTTAAAAAAGAATGACAGGATAATGTAAAAGATTAAAAGAGTATCCGCGTACCCTGCGCGTTGAGACGCAAACCGCGGAAGGCAAAACCCGAAACGCCTCGAGTAAGTAGGGAAAACAGCTAATTTATAAAAATATGGCTAAACAGAAGAATAATGTAGTGACCCACGGATTGAGTGGGACGATTGGCGGACAGTTGGTGTTCCGCCAGACGGCGACGGGGACGGTTGTCCAATCCCCGCCGCGGGTGAGTGGAAAGGTGAGCGAGGCACAGCGTGCACAGCGGCGCAGATTCCAGCGCGCCATACTGTATGCCGGCGTCGTGGAGCTTGACCCTGAAGTGAATGCGGACTACGCATCGAAGGCGAAAAAGGGTCAGACGGCGCGCAACGTGGCTGTGGCGGACTTCCTTCACGCGCCGGACATTGACGTGATCGACGTATCGGGCTACCACGGTCAGCCGGGCGATGCGATTCGCATCGAGGTGACAGACGACTTTGCGGTCGTGGAGGTGAAGGTGGTCATCGCCAACACCGACGGCACGCCGGTAGAAGAGGGCTATGCCAAACAGGAAGCCACGGGCTACGAATGGACGTACGCCGCGACGGTCGCGAACGCAAGCCTGGAAGGCGACCGCATCGAGGTTTATGCCTCCGACACACCGGGCAACATCACGAAGGCCGAAGAGACCCTGTGAGTGAAAAGCGCCGGAGTTCAGGCGCCGAAAACCGCGAATATGCGAACAGAAAAGCCGTCGTATTCGCGGCTTTTTTATTGTCATTTCTTAACGTTTTGGGCGGATAAGGTCACGTCGAAGGAAGGTCGAAGGAAGGTCGGAGGAATGCCGGAGGCGTTTTTCATGGAAAAGACGGAAAAAGAAACATGTTTTTGCGCAAATAAAGTTTTTTTACGACGCAGTCAAAAGCCCTTTCACGATTCAAAATTGCCGGGTTTGCGGGGGAGCAGTACGCCCGATGCCGTTGAATAGACCGGCACGAGTGACGAAGTATCCGGCGTCAGGCAATAGGAGATATCATTTTCCAGTCCGTTTTCCAGCAGACGTTTGAAGTGTTCTGTCCGTTCGATGTAGCCGTGCAGGTCGGATTTGGCATCCATCCATAGAGAGAGAGCAATCCGCGCCGCATCGCCTGCCGGCAAGTATCCGGCCGTCAGGAGCGCTTCCGACAGAGCGCCTCCGAACAGCGTATCTTCGATGTTGATTCTGTCTTCCCAGCCCGAACAGAGCACGACGACGTCGCGCGCCCGGGCTGTGCAGTCGTGCGCGACGGCCTGCAGGTTGACAAAAGCGCCCGTCAGGATGCGATGTGCGCGGGCGGCGCAGTTGATGGCTTTCGTTCCGTTGGTGGTAGTGAAGACGATGTCTTTTCCGGCCACTTTCGCCGGCGTGTAGTCGTATGGCGAGTTGCCGAAGTCGGCAAAGGCGCATCGGCGCACGTGGCGCTCGGCTCCCACGAGCAGGCCTTTCGCTTTGCATATTTCCGCCTCCTCGACGGTTGCTACGGGGCGAATGCTGCGCGCGCCGTTCTCGAAGGCGGCCGTGATCGTGGTCGTGGCGCGAAACACGTCGACAATCACGACCACGGCATCGTCTTTGTGATAGTACGGATAGAGCGCCGGCGAAAAACATACGTCGACCGTCATCCCTGTTTGCGGAATGGCGGTTTGACGATTCTTGCACTCACGGGTCTGTTGCGTATCAGGATGCTGATATCTGTGCCGGCGGCGGCGTATTCCGTCCGGACGTATCCCAGTCCGATGCCTTTGCGCGAGAGCGGCGACATGGTACCCGACGTCACTGTGCCGATTATGCATCCGTCCCTGTCGGCAATCTCATAGCCGTGGCGCGGGATACCTTTTTCGGTGAGTTCGAAAGCACAGAGTTTGCGCGCGACGCCCTCCTTTTTCTGGCGTTCGAGTGCGGCGCGGTTGATGAAGTCCTTTCCGTCCACGAATTTGGTAATCCATCCCAGTCCAGCTTCGATCGGCGAGGTAGTATCGTCGATGTCGTTTCCGTAGAGGCAGTAGCCCATTTCGAGTCGCAGCGTGTCGCGCGCACCCAGTCCGGCGGGCACGATGCCTTCGGGTTTGCCTGCATCGAAGATGGCTTCCCAGATGCGGATGCCGTCTTCGGGGAAGAAGTAGAGTTCGAAACCGCCTGCGCCGGTGTATCCCGTGTTGGAGATGATCACGTGCGGGCATCCGGCGAACGAGCCTGTTGCAAAGGCGTAGAAGGGGATGGCGGAAAGGTCGACGGGCGTCAGACGCTGCAGTATTTCTGCGGCTTTGGGGCCTTGTACGGCCAGCTGTCCGGTACGGTCGGAGGCGTTTTCGAGTTCGGCGCCGACGGTGTTGTGTCGCGTGCACCATGCCCAGTCCTTGTCGATGTTTGCGGCATTTACGACTATGAGGTATTTTTCGTCTTCGAAGTGATATACGACGATGTCGTCTACGATGCCGCCCGTGTCGTTGGGGAAGCAACTGTACTGAGCTTTGCCGACGGGCAGTGCGGAGGCGTCGTTCGAGGTGAGGCGCTGGACAAAGTCGAGCGCGGCGGGTCCTTTGACCCAGAATTCGCCCATGTGGGAAACGTCGAACACGCCTGCGCCGTGGCATACGGCGAGGTGTTCGCTGATAATACCGGAGTATTCGACCGGCATATTGTATCCGGCAAATTCGTGCATCTTTGCACCCAGTGCAGTGTGCAGCGCTGTGAAAGGAGTTGATTTCATACTGTTTTTACGATTATAAATATACGATTAGAGTTATACTGTTTTTATGATTTGAATCACTGTTTCCATGCTTTTCTGCAGCGAATGGAGCGGGAGGAACTCGTAACGGCTGTGAAAGTTCAGACCTCCGGCGAAAATGTTGGGGCATGGCAGTCCGGCAAAGGAGAGCCGTGCGCCGTCGGTTCCTCCGCGTACGGGTTTGATGCGCGGCGTCACGCCGACGGCCAGCATTGCCCGCGCCGCCAGTTCGACGATGTCCATGCGTGAGTCCAGCATGGTACGCATGTTGCGGTACTGGTCGCGTATTTCGAGGGTTGTGCTGCCGGGGTATTTTGCGTTGAGTTGCTGTACGGCATTGAGGAGATGCCGTTTTTTGTCTTCGAACAGCCGGCTGTCGTGGTCGCGGACGAGGTATTCGAGGGTTGTCTTCTCCACCGATCCGCTGATGTGCGTCAGGTGGTAGAACCCTTCGTAGCCGTCCGTATATTCGGGTCGCTGCCGTGCGGGCAGCAGGCTGTCGAGTTCCATTGCTGCGAGGGCGGAGTTAATCATCCGTCCTTTTGCATGTCCGGGATGCACGTTGCGTCCGGCGATCGTGATGCGGGCTGCGGCAGCGTTGAAGTTTTCGTATTCCAGTTCGCCGATTTCGCCGCCGTCGACGGTGTATGCCCATTCGCATCCGAAGCGTTCCACGTCGAAGCAGTCCATGCCGCGTCCGGTTTCTTCGTCGGGCGTAAAGGCTATGCGCACTTTGCCGTGCGGTATATCGGGGTGAGTTGTCAGGAAGGCCATTGCCGAGACTGTCGCGGCGATGCCGGCTTTGTCGTCGGCGCCAAGCAGCGTAGAGCCGTCCGTGACGACCAGTTCCTGACCGGCATATCCGTTCAGTTCGGGCGTCGTGTCGGGCGACAGGCTGATGTTCTGTTCGTCATTGAGGAGGATGTCGCCGCCTGTGTATCGGACGATGCGCGGCCTGACGTGGCAGCCCGGCATGTCGGGGCTTGTGTCCAGATGAGCAATGAATCCGATGACGGGAACGCCGTCGCGCGAAGACGGGGTAGGGGGCAGTGTGGCTATGATGCAGCCGTTCCCGTCGAGCGAAACGTCTGTCAGCCCGATGGCGTTCAATTCTTCCGCCAGGTATTCGGCGAAGACGAGTTGTCCGGGCGTGCTCGGTCTTGTCGTCGAGTGCGGGTCCGACTGCGTGTCGAACGCGACGTATTTTAAAAACCGCTCTGCAAGCGCCGTATCGTAATATTTGTTCACACCTTGATTTTAAATATCCGCGCAAAGGTAAGTAAAATTATGGAAAACGGAGTGCGGTATCCGTATCTTTCAGTAGCGTTTCATCAGGTTCAGCGCTTCGTGCAGGTATGCTTCGCCGAAGATGTTCAGATGGTTCAGGACGTGATAGAGTTTGTATACGCCCTGGCGGTATTCCCAGCCCGGTTTCAGGGGTTGGGCTTCGAGGTATGCGCCGTAGAAATGTTCCGGAAAGCCGCCGAAGAGCCGCGTCATTGCAAGATCGGCTTCCCTGTGTCCGTAGTACACGGCGGGATCGATCAGTACAGGCCGGTTGAGCGTGTCGCACAGAAAATTGCCCTGCCACAGGTCGCCGTGCAGCAGTGCGGGCGGTTCGTCGCTGTCCTTGAGAATGTTTTCGATATTCGATTCCAGCCGTGCAAATTCACGTCTCAGTTCGGGCGTGGCATATCCGTTTCGTTCTGCCAGGCGGAACTGATACAGCAGCCGCCTGTTGAAGTAAAACGCCGTCCAGTTGCCGCGTTCCGTTTCGGAGGGGATGTTCATCTGCGGAGAGGCGCCGATGAAGTTGTCTTCGCAAAAGCCGAACGAGGCGGCAGCATGGCGATGCAACTGTGCAAGTGCGTGTCCGAACCGTTCGAAGAATCCGTGCTGGGGACGTGAACTGTCGACGTGGCGCGTGAGGATGTAACTGTCGCCGGCAGACACGACTTCGGCCGTCCGCACAGCCCCGGCCGATGCCAGTTCGTTCAGCCCGCGCGCTTCGCATCCGAACGCGCGGCTTTCGGCGCCGCTCTTGAGGAAGTACGTCTTCCCCGATTCCGTCCGCAGGCAGCCCGTTCGCGACGGGAATACGGCGATCTTTTCTCCGACAATCGATTCAAAATGTGTGACGCAATGTTTCACTGTACAATTGTATTTAGGCGTAAAAGTAGGCATCTTTTTCGTTCCGGCTGCACTTTGTGCGGAGAATTTTCGTGCGGTATCATTCTTAAAACAGTTCCAGTTGCGTGTGTTTTTCTTCCCTGCTGTCTCCTGCGCTGCTGACGCCGAAACCCAGCAGCCTCACCGGCCGATCGGAGAGGTCGACCTGCTTCATCATCCCGCGTACGGCAGGCCAGCAATCCTGCAGTTGCACGAGCCGGCGGGGGAAGGTTTTGCTGCGGGTAATGGTCCTGAAATCGGAATATTTCACTTTGACGGTGACGGTTCTGCCGCAGAAATTTTCTTCTTTCATCCGTTCGAAGACTTCCCTGGCCAGGTGATAGAGTTCGACGGTCAGAAGCGTTCTGTTGTCCCGGTCTTTGAGGAACGTGGTTTCGGCGCTGACGGATTTGGCCGTGCGGTTTGGCTCTACGGGGCGGTGGTCGATGCCGCGGGCATTGAGGTAAAGGAGGTGTCCGGCCTTGCCGAAGAGGTGCACAAGCTGTGCTTCCGAATGTTGTTTGAGGTCATAGCCCGTGTAGATGCGGTTTTCGTGCATCCTGCGGGCGGTTACTTTTCCTACGCCGAAAAACTGTTCTATTTTCAGGCTTTCGACAAATTTTTCCGCATCGTCGGGTGTGACGACGAAAAAGCCGTTGGGTTTGCGGTAGTCGGATGCGATTTTTGCCAGAAACTTGTTGAAGGAAACGCCCACCGATGCGGTCAGGCGGGTCTGTGCGCTGATTCTGTGCTGTATTTCTTTTGCAATCAGGCTGGCCGAAGGGTTTTGCCTGTGGTTGACGGTCACGTCCAGAAAAGCCTCGTCGAGCGACAGGGGTTCGACCAGGTCGGTATATTCGAGGAAGATTTCACGGATTTGCATGGACACTTCGTGATAGGCATCGAAGCGGGGCGGGACGAAAATCAGTTCGGGACACCTGTTTCGGGCCGTCAGGGAAGGCATGGCCGAGTGGACGCCGAATTTCCGCGCCTCGTAGCTGGCGGCAGATACGACGCCGCGCGCTTCGGGAAAACCTACCGCCACGGGCTTTCCCTGCAGCGCCACGTTGTCCCGCTGTTCCACGGAAGCATAAAAGGCGTCCATGTCGACATGAATGATTTTTCGCACGGCAGGTACAAAGTCGAAGTGTTGAATAAAAAAAACTGTCCGTTCCGCTATTCGCCGTCCGCCACGTTCCGCGTGCCGCTGTCATCTTCCAGCGCCGGCGAACCGTAGCGGTATTTTGTCAGTTGAAGCTGGTCGAGGTAGATTTTGCGGCAGACGCCGGCCTTACCGTCCAAACGGATATGACCGTATACGCGCTGGGTTCGTTTCACCGGATTGACTTTCAGCATCATTTCATAATAGCCGTTTTCGCGTACCGTACGCGATACCGTATAAGTCGTATCGTCGCTGACGGTGTGCAGGCGTATTTCGACGGGTTTTGTCATTTGCGGCGTGATGCCCCACACGTTCAGGCCAAGTACGAAAGCGCTGCCCGGAGAATATGCTGCTCCGGGTTCGATGTCGAAGGCGATCATGTGTTCCAGCATCCGGGGCGACAGTTCGTAGTGGCGGCGAAAAATCCAGATGTCCAGCGAATCGCGGTTCGATTCCGGTACCGGCTCGGGCACCGCGTCTCCCAGCGCGTCGATGCGTTTCTGTACTTCTGCGAGCGCCGATTTGCTGATGCGCATGTACGCGTCCAGGTGCTTGCCGTACCATACCAGCGAGCTGTCGTATTCGGCTTCCGTCACGCCGTATTTCCTGAAAACAGACCTGTACAGTGTATTTTTCTCCTCGTTGCCGCGGAATACGTAAGGGTCTGTGTTTATCATTTCTTCCGCTATCTGCATGTCGACAAGCACGTCTTTCATCTTTTTTTCGGGAATAATCCCTTCGGGCACACGGCTACATGCCATGAACATCAAGACAAATCCAAAACTCAGACAGGTGATGCGCGCCATAACTTATTCGGGATTCGAGATTTCAGATTCCGTATATTCAGGATTCCGTATTCATGTGAAGCTTGCGGATGGCCGTCTTGCGGTAAAACAGCAGCAGCAGGGCAAAGCCCACGCAGATAGCCGAGTCGGCAAGGTTGAATATCGGGCGGAAAAAGATAAAGTCCTTTCCTCCCCATACGGGTACCCATTCGGGCAAGTCGGCATGTATCAGCGGGAAATAAAGCATGTCTACAACTTTGCCGTACAGCAGCGGGGCATAACCCTCGCCCTGCGGTACGAACGAGGCGATCTGTCCGTAGCTGTGGTCGAAAATCACGCCGTAAAGTACGCTGTCAATGATGTTGCCGAAGGCGCCTGCAAAAATCAGCCCGATACAGGCGATGTACCCGAATTTGACATCGTGCCTGATCAGGCGGACAATGTAGACGGCAATCACCGTCACTGCCAGTATCCTGAAAATGGACAGTATCCGCTTGTCGAGAAATTCCATTCCGAAAGCCATGCCGGCGTTTTCGGTGAAATAAATCTGGAACCACGGAAAAACGTGAATGCTGTCATGCAGTTGCATGTGCGTCTTTATCCAAATTTTCAGCGCCTGGTCAGCGGTGAGGAGCAGCACGGCGATGACGGCCACTCCCCATGCTTTTTTGATTCTTGATTGCATGTTGTGCTGCTGTTTTATTTTGACCGGGTTAACTTTGTGCCGCCCTGTTTCGCTTCGATACTCAGCGTGGCATGGGGCACTGCACGCAGGCGGTCTTTGGCAATCAGCTTGCCCGTCTCGCGGCAAATGCCGTACGTTTTGTTTTCGATGCGTATCAGCGCTGCCTGAAGGCTCTGGATGAATTTCATCTGACGCTGCGCCAGACGGGCAGCTTCTTCCTTCGACAGCGTGGACGCGCCTTCTTCCAGCACTTTGAACGTTGGCGACGTGTCGGACACGTCATTTCCGTCCGAATTGGTCAAGCCTGCCCGCAACGAATCATAATCTTTCTTCGCAATTTCCAGTTTATCCAGAATAATAGCTCTGAATTCTTCCAGTTCGGTATCCGAATACTTTGTTTTCTCTGTCATAAATCATTTATTTTTAAATTAACGTTTTCTGTTTTTTATCCCTCGGTAAAATTTGATATGCTATTCCGTTTTTTCTATTTTCACATGCAAGTCGAACCCGTCCATGTCGAAAACCGTCGCGCCGTCCGGTTCGTTGTCCGTCCGTTCGATGGAAACGGCCAGCACCTGATTGGCGATGTATGTTTTGTGCGCCTCCAGGGCGGCATCCATTTCCGGTGCGGAACGGACGGTGACGCGGATCTTGTCCGTTATTTCAAAACCGCTGCTCTTGCGCAGGTTCTGGATGCGGTTCACCAGCTCGCGCGCCAGGCCTTCCTGCTGCAACCCGTCCGTCACCGTAATATCCAGAGCAATGGTCAGCGCGCCTTCGTTGGCGACTAACCAGCCGGGGATGTCTTCGGAAATGATTTCCACATCCGGCAGGGCTATGACGGCCTGCTGTCCGTCAATATCGAACGCGAAGACGCCTTCCTGCTCGAGCGTGGCAATTTGCGCCTGAGTCATGGATTGAACCGATGCGGCCAGCTGCTTCATGATTTTACCGTATCGGGGTCCCAACTTCTTGAAATCGGGTTTGACTTTCTTTATCATGATGTCGCCCGTGTGTTCCGCATATTGCAGGGATTTCACATTCACTTCGCCCAGTATCAGGTTTTTTACGGCTTCGATATTTTCTTTTTGCTGCGCGTCCGTCACCGGCACCATCAGGGTCTGTAGCGGCTGGCGCACTTTGATATTGACCTTCCGGCGAAGCGCCAGCACCATCGACGAGACATTTTGCGCCAGTTGCATCCGTTCTTCCAGCAGCGTGTCGACAACCGCTTCATTGCAGACGGGAAAATCCGCCAGATGTACGGATTCCGCCCGTTCGCGTCCCGAAACCTGCGTCAGGTCCCGGTACAGCCTGTCGGCATAAAACGGAGCAATCGGCGCCATCAGCTTGCTGACGGTTTCCAGACAGGTGTAGAGCGTCTGATAGGCCGACAGTTTGTCCGCCGTCATGCCGCCTCCCCAGAAACGGCGACGGTTCAACCGCACGTACCAGTTGCTCAGGTTGTCGCCGACAAAGTCGGAGATGAGGCGTCCGGCGCGGGTCGGTTCGTAGGCGGCATAATACTCGTCCACTTCCCTTATCAGCGAATGGAGCAGCGACAGAATCCAGCGGTCGATCTCCGGGCGGTCTGCCGGCGCAACATCCGCCTCGCGACACGTGAATCCGTCCACATTGGCATACAGTGCAAAGAAAGAATATGTATTGTAGAGCGTGCCAAAGAACTTGCGGCGCACTTCGTCGATGCCTTCGACGTCGAACTTGATGTTGTCCCACGGCGAGGCGTTCGTAATCATGTACCAGCGCAGGGCGTCCGAGCCGTACTTTTCGATGGTCGCAAAGGGGTCGACGGCATTTCCCAGCCGTTTGGACATTTTATTGCCGTTCCTGTCCAGTACCAGTCCGTTGGATACTACTGCCCTGAACGAGACGCTGTCGAAAATCATCACTGCCAGTGCGTGGAGAGTGAAAAACCATCCCCGCGTCTGGTCGACGCCTTCGGCAATGAAGTCGGCGGGATAGATGGCGTCCAGTGTCTTTACGCTGAACGGATAGTGCACCTGTGCATAAGGCATGGCGCCCGAATCGAACCAGACATCGATCAGGTCGGCTTCGCGTGTCATCGGCTGCCCGCTGTCCGAAACCAGCACGATTCCGTCCACGTACGGGCGGTGCAAGTCTATTTTATTATAGTTGTCGGCGGAATAGTCGCCCGGCCGGAAGCCTTTGTCGCGACAGGGATTGCTTTTCATCCATCCGGCGGCTACGGCCTTATCTATTTCGCTGTAGAGTTCTTCCACGGAACCGATGCACTTTTCTTCCGCGCCGTCATCCGTTCGCCAGACGGGCAGGGGCGTTCCCCAGTAGCGGCTGCGGCTCAGGTTCCAGTCCTGCAGGTTCTCCAGCCACTTGCCGAAACGGCCTGTGCCGGTTGTCGACGGTTTCCAGAGGATGGTTTCGTTCAATTCCATCATCCGTTCGCGGCATGCCGTTGTCCGGATAAACCAGCTATCCAGCGGGTAATAGAGCACCGGTTTGTCCGTGCGCCAACAGTGCGGATAGCTGTGCGTATGCTTTTCGATCTTGAAGGCCAGTCCCTGCTGCTTCAGCATGACGCAGAGGTCGATGTCGAGTGTGGCATCCTGTTCCGTCAGCGCCGGGTCGTATTCGTTTTTCACAAAGCGGCCAGCGTATGGCCGGTAGAGCGCCTCGTTCACATTTGCCTCCACATAAGCATCGTCCAGATCTTCCAGCCTGAAATAACGTCCCTGAAGGTCGACAGCCGGTCGGAGGTTGCCCTGCCTGTCGCGCAGGAGCATGGGCGGCACGCCGAAGTTTTTGGACGCGCGCGCGTCGTCGGCGCCAAACGTGGGAGCCATGTGCACGATGCCCGTACCGTCGTCCGTTGTCACAAAGTCGCCCGAAATCACGCGAAAGGCTCCTTCGCCGGGATTGTACCACGGTATCAGTTGTTCGTATTCCATTCCGACCAGATCGGCGCCGTCGTATTCGGCATCGGTCATCTGCCAGGGGATGAGTTTGTCGCCGGCGCGGTAGTCTTCCAGCGCCTGTTCGCCGGCTTTCGGGTTGAAGTAGGCGCTGACCAGATCTTTGGCCAGCACGACGGTAACAGGCTCTCCGGTGTAGGGGTTCCATGATTTGACGGCGGTGTAGCGGATTTTCGGTCCTACGCAGAGTGCCGTGTTGGACGACAGCGTCCAGGGCGTCGTTGTCCATGCGATGAAGTATGGCGCGCCCCATCCGGTCATTTCCGGCTTCGGTTTTTTGATTTTGAACATGGCCACGACCGAGGTGTCTTTCACGTCGCGATAGCATCCCGGTTGGTTCAGTTCGTGGGTGCTCAGTCCCGTGCCGGCGGCCGGCGAATAGGGCTGAATCGTATAGCCTTTATAGAGCAGTCCTTTTTTGTAGAGCGCTTTCAGCAGGAACCACAGGGTTTCGATGTAGGCGTTTTCGCAGGTGACGTAGGGATGTTCCATGTCGACCCAGTAACCCATCTGCTGCGTCAGATCTTCCCATTCGCGGGTGAATTTCATTACATCCCTGCGACAGGCGGCATTGTAGTCGGCTACCGAGATGGTTTTCCCGATGTCTTCCTTCGTAATGCCCAGCGCTTTTTCCACACCGAGTTCTACGGGCAGTCCGTGCGTGTCCCATCCGGCCTTTCGTTTCACCTGAAAGCCTTTCATCGTCTTGTAGCGGCAGAAAATATCCTTGATGGAACGGGCAATGACATGATGGATGCCCGGCATGCCGTTGGCCGACGGCGGGCCTTCGTAAAATACGAAAGACGGGCATCCTTCGCGTATGGTTACGCTCTTGCGGAAAATCCCGTTTTCCTGCCAGTCCTTTAACACGCTCCTGTTCACGTCCGACAAGTCGAACATTTCATATTCAGTAAACCGATTACTCATAGCAGTCCTGTCCTTGCTTAAATTTTGCCGCAAAGGTAATCTTTATTTGCTAAAAGAGAAAATTATATTTGCCGGCGAGGTGTATTTCGGATTGTCGCATAGTTCTGCCCGGTGTGAAGAGAAATTTTTCCCCAGGTCTTCGTCAATCTTCCCCAGGTTTTCGTCAACCTTTCCCAGGTTTTCGTCAATCTTTTCCAGGTCTTCGTCAATCTTTCCCAGATCTTCGTCAATCTTTCCCAGACCTTCGTCAATCTTTCCCAGGTCTTCGTCAATCTTCCCCAGACCTTCGTCAATCTTTCTCAGGTCTTCGTCAATCTTTCCCAGACCTTCGGATACGAGTGGAGTATTTTTTTTGAAAAAAAAAAATTGTTTTATTCGAGAAATCATGTTATCTTGCGGCGTTTTTTTTACGATTCTTAATTTTAAACATGTATGGCTAAAGCTTTTTCAAAAACAGTGTCCGACGGCAAGGTGATGGCGTCGGGAATCAGAGCCAACGCAAATGTGTTGAGCAAACGAGGCCTCGATGAGGCATACGCGAAGGGGTTGGACGCGCAGGCAGACCGCGTGCTCGAACTGAACAACGAACAGGAGTTGCTGAAAGGCAAGCTCAAGGAGAAAACAGCCGAGCTGACCGTCCTTGTTGGCGAACTGGAAAAGAACACCGTCAACGCGGCCAAGATTATAAAGGTTGACATGCCCAAAGAGGCATGGAAAGAATTTGGAATCACGGCCAAGAGGTAACAGCGGTGGAGAATGTTTAACCTCAAGAGGAAGAGGCGATGCAAAAACTGCATTGCCTCTTTGTACAATCCGGATTTGAAATGCAGGATTCGTTACGGGTATGCTTTTAAAAACAAAAAACACATCATTCCCTTTTGTCTGGACGAAAACTCCTACGCCGATAAAATCGAATTTTACCTGTGCGATCTGGATCAACTGCAGTATATCCTGAATTTCATCAAGGAAATGCGAGGACAAATACCGTCTTTTTTCCGTGCGGGGTATTTTTCAGCGTGATGCTGCCGCCGGAGAGCTGCATGATCTGGCGTGCGATGGAGAGTCCGATGCCACTCCCGCCCTCTCTGGTGGTGAAGAAGGGCACGAAGATGTGTTCGGCTTCGTCGGGCGGGATGGCCGGGCCGTTGTTGCTGACTTCGATGATGACCGACTCGGTTTTGTTGCAGCAGGCTGTCAGATCGATATGTCCGTCATCCTGTTCGTGTCCGATGGCCTGCATGGCATTTTTGAGGAGGTTCAGCATCACCTGGCCAATCAGGTTTTCGTCGGCATGGAGAATCAGGTCGTCGGGCGACACGTCGATCGCAACGGTTATGTTCGGATACGGGTTCTGAAGCGTGGCCAGTTGCACCATCCGTTCGATAAATTTCCGAACGTAGAAGAGCGAAGGTTTGGGTGCGGGGATATGGGTAAATTTGCGGTAGGAATCGACAAACGAAATCAGTCCCTTGCCGGTCGAACAGATCACATCCAGGCCGTTCCGTATCTCTTCGCTAGCATTGCCGTGGAGGGCGAGTAGCGTCTGGCTGAGCGAGGTGATGGGCGTAATGGCATTCATGATTTCGTGGGTGAGGACGCGCGTCAGGCGTATCCACGATTCGATTTCCTTTTCTTCCAGTTCGCTGCGGATGTCGTTGATGACTACGATGCGTACGTATTTCCCGTGCAGCGTCATTCCCGATACGCGAATGGAGAGCGAGACGGTTTCGCGCTCGTTGGCGAGCGAAATTTGATGTTTGTCGCCCGGTCGGATGTGGGTAATGAGCGTTTCCAGTTTTCTGTCCACCCGTTCGAGTTGCTTGACGTGCGAAAAGACCGGAAGTCCCAGCATACGGAGGGTCGCGTTGTTGGTCTGGAAGACGTAACCTTTGTCGTCGATCACGAGGATGCCTGTAGAGATGCTGTTAATTATCAGTTCGTAGTATTTTTCCTTCTGGACGGCATCGGCTTTGGCCTGAAGGAAGATTTGCGTGATGCGGTTCAGGGAATGATTGACCGTGCGGTCGTGCGAAAAGTGTCCTTCGGTAGCGAACTTGAAGGCATAGTCTGTGTTGTCGATGGCGTCGAACATGAGGGTGATTTTTTCCGCATGACGCCTGAAGAGTTTTCTGACGGCCTGGAGCGCTATCAGCCAGACGATGGCGAGAAAGGCCGCCACGCCCCATTCCTGCCGCATGGCGAAGCAGGCAGCAGCGACCGTGAGAATCAGCAGGACGGACAGGCGAAAGGTCAGACTGTGGAAGAATCCTTTTTGCATCAGAGTTTGTATCGCTTGATTTTGTTGTACAAAGTCTGGCGCGAGATACCCAGCTGGCTGGCTACGAGCGAGAGGTTGCCGTCGAATTTGTTCATGGCATCCCTGATCATGTCGTATTCCATTCCGCTCAGCGTGGCGGCTTCTTTTCGCGACGGAGTTTCTTTCTTTCGGGGGAAGTCGAAGTCGCACACGTCCAGCGTATCGCCGTCGCAGATAATTACGGCCTTTTCGAGCGTGTGCTGCAACTCGCGGATATTGCCGGGCCAGGGCTGGGCTTTCATTTTTTCCGCCGCGCCGGGACTCAGATGCAGTATTGCCTTGCCGTATCGTCCGGCATATTGGCTGATGAATATTTCGCTGAGCGGGACGACGTCTTCGGGGCGTTCGCACAGGGGCGGGATTTCGACATGGATGGTATTGATGCGGTAGAGCAGGTCTTCGCGAAAGAGGTCTTTGGCGACCATGTCCTGCAGGTCGCGGTTGGTGGCGACAATCAGGCGAATGTCGACCGGAACGGGCGTGTTGCTTCCCACGCGGACGATGCTGCGGTTTTGCAGCGCGGCCAGCAGTTTGGCCTGCAGATGATAGGGCAGGTTGCCTATTTCGTCGAGGAAAAGCGTCCCGCGGCTGGCTGCTTCGAACTTGCCTGGGCGGCCGGCGTGCGCGTCGGTGAAGGCGCCCCTGACATGTCCAAAGAGTTCGCTCTCGAAGAGCGTTTCCGTAATCGCCCCCATGTCGACGGCGACAAAGGCTTCGCTGTTCCGTTTGGAGAGCCGGTGTATTTCCCTCGCCAGCATTTCCTTTCCGGTGCCGTTTTCGCCGGTAATAAGGACGTTGGCATCTGTCGCAGATACTTTTTCGACCAGCGCGCGCAGTTGCTGCATTGCCGGGCTTTCACCCCAGAACATGTCGCTTTTGCCGGATACGGCCGGCGCATTATCCCGTCTCGCTGTATTCAGTGCGCAGGCGTTCCGGATGGTTGCGAGCAGTCTGTCGTTGTCCCAGGGCTTTACGACAAAGTCTGTGGCGCCTTCCTTGATGCCGCGTACGGCCAGATCGATATCAGCATAAGCCGTGAAGAGGACGACCGCTACGGAAGCATCCATCTTCCGTATTTCCGACAGCCAGTACAGCCCTTCGTTGCCCGTATTGATGCCGGCAGAGAAGTTCATGTCCAGCAGCACAACATCTGCCTTCTCGTCGCGCAGCGCGCCGGAGATGAGATGCGGCGAAGACAGCGTGATGACCTTCCGAAAACTGGTTTCCAGCAACATACGAACAGCCGTGAGGATACTCCTGTTGTCGTCCACCACTAAAATGACGCCTTTTTTTACCATGATACGTTTGCTTTTTGTTTTGCAAAGGTAAGAAACTGTTTTGAAAGATTTCAGATTCGGGGTTCGAAATTCAGATTGCGTATACGGCGTCAAACAGTCGGAATTTCCCGCCTGCTTTCCCCCAAAAGCCCGCCGCCTTTTACTCAAAAGCCCGCCTGCTTTTTGAAAAGCAGGCGGGCTTTTTAAATTTGCTCAGTAAGCGTTTTTGAAAAGCTCGCCGCCTTTTTACTTTACCTTTTCATACTTGAGCGTTGCAGGCATTTCCTTCAAATCCGTACCGGGACGGAACGCTATTTCCGGATTCCTGATAAACGACGGGTGGAGCTTCTCTTCCGTTTCGGAGTATTCGCTGCTTACTGCAGTCTGGAACATGCCGAAATCGCCAATGCGAACAATCTTGCCAAAGAGCATTTCCCGGCAAGGCAACATAAATCGTTTCGATTTAATAACGGTTTCTGTTGTATCCGCCACCGTATCCGCCACCACTTCTGCCACGGCTGTTATATCCGCTGTTGCTTTTTTCAGTTCTGGGGCGTGCTACATTTACATTAATTGTCTTTCCTTCAAAATTGCTTTCATTCAATTCGGAAATAGCGTTCTGCCCTTCCGTGTCGTCGGACATTTCGACAAAACCAAAACCACGGGACCTTCCGGTGTCACGGTCTGTAATAACTTTAGAAGAAGTTACTTCTCCATACGCTGAAAATAATTCCTGTAAACTTTCGCCTGTTGTGCTAAAGTTTAAATTTGATACATAAATGTTCATTTTTATATAAATTGATTGTTAATATTGGGTGTTCTTCAACTTGCAAGGGTAATGTTAATCGCATTCATGCCTTTTTTACCGCGTTCCAATTCGAAGGTAACCTTATTTCCTTCTGTTATAGAGGCCGGTGCGCTGCTGATATGGAAGAAATATTTATCCGTACCGGCTGCATCCTTGATAAATCCGTATCCTTTGTCGGGATTGAAATACTCTACACGGCCTTTGAATACTGTTGTTTCCTCAATATCTTCTTTTTTGGGAGTGGAAACTGCTATATTGTCGATTTCTATTTCCTGTTTCCTGACCGGATCCGGCGGCGTACTGGTTATAACCCCATTTTCATCCACGTAAGCAATCATATCATCAAACGATCCGCTACCGCCATTCGCTTTACGCTCTTCTTTGCGTTTTTGCTTTTCCTGCCTTTTTTGCTCTTTTCTCTTTTCCAGTTCTCTTTTGTTAAATGATATAGCCATAATTATAATTACAGTTTT
>JAISXP010000135.1 GCA_031270465.1 Tannerella sp.
CTGTTTTGCATGTTGCTGGACAAACCGCTGGTGATTTTCTTCGACAAAGCGGACTGCTTGAGCGAGGGTACATTGATTTCATTTCTCCGGCAGTTGCGCGACGGCTACAACAGCCGTCCTGAATTGGATGGTGGTTTTCTACCGCCGCACGACCGTTGGATGGGAGGATAAACTCTACATGAAGAAGGAAACGGTGGACGGGAAAACGGTTACGGTTCTGGGAGTATAAAAACAACATTCAATAGAAAAAGTGAAGAAGAATAAAGGTATGTCCAGGATAACGGACGTCAAAAAAAAGCATGACGCAACCATAAAAATAAAGAACGATTATGGAGACCGCGTGGGACGCGGCACAGTCGATCTTGCCGACGGACGAATGCTTGAGGGCGAAACGGATTTCACAGAAAGCAAAAAGATGGACCGTATGGGGAATGCTCATACTCGGCTGCTATCTGCTGTGCAGATCGTGCGTTAAATCATGCTCCGGCTCCGACAAAAACAGTTCGAAAATGGAAACCGTGCAGAAGCAAACACAGAAGCCATACACGACGAGCGCATCTTCACTCCATCAGTTTTAGCTGCCATTTCCATGCGGAGCGGAGTGTGTCTTCGAGTGTTTCGACGGCTTTCCAACCCAGCGTTTCGTTGGCATGTTGCGGGTCTGCCCAGACTTTTTCGATATCGCCTTCGCGACGGCCGACAATCTGGAAGGGTACTTTGATGCCCGTGCTTTTCTCGAATGCGTTGATCAGTTCGAAGACAGATACGCCGCGTCCCGTACCGAGGTTAAACACTTCCATGTCTTCGGCCGATTTGCCTTCGAGCAGCCTGTTCATCGCCGTCACATGTGCTTTTGCGAGGTCTACCACGTGGATATAGTCGCGTATGCATGATCCGTCGGGCGTGTCGTAGTCGTCGCCGAACACATGCAGTTCGCGGAGAATCCCTGCCGCCGCCTGCGTGAGGAAAGGTACCAGGTTTTGCGGGACGCCGACAGGCAGTTCGCCGATTTCGGCGCTCGGATGCGCGCCGATAGGATTGAAATAGCGCAGGAGGATGCTTTTGAACGGCGCTCCGGCATGAATGGTGTCGCGGATGATTTCTTCGCTGATTTGTTTGGTGTTGCCGTATGGCGAAGTAGCCGGTTTGATGGGTGCCCTTTCTGTCACGGGCAGTGCGTCGGGCTGTCCGTACACCGTGCAGGATGAGGAAAACACAATGCCTTTGACGCCGAAAGCCGGCATCAGTTCCAACAGGTTGATTAGCGACACCAGGTTGTTGCGGTAGTATTTCAGCGGCTGCTCGACCGATTCGCCCACGGCTTTGCTGGCGGCAAAGTGTATGATCCCGTCGATGCGTCCCCCGTACTTTCCGAAAAGATTTTCCAGTCCGTCCCTGTCGTTGCAGTCCAGATGCTCAAACGCGGGACGAATGCCCGTGATACGCTCGATACCGTCGAGCGACCCGATATCGGAATTGGATAAATTGTCAATAACAATAACTTCGTATCCTGCATTTTGCAGTTCCACGACCGTATGCGAACCAATATATCCCGTTCCGCCCGTAACTAAAATAATATTTTTCATTTTTTTCTGTTTTGTTCATTTATACTATTCCCGAAAATCCCATAAAAGCCATGGCCAGCAGTCCGGCGACAATCAGAGCAACCGGCGTACCTTCCATGCCTTTGGGCAGTTTGACCATGCTTAGCTGTTCGCGTATGCCGGCAAACAGAATCAGCGCCAGTCCGAAGCCCATAGCCGTCGAAATGGCGAAAACGACGCTTTCCAGCAGACTGAAATCTTTCTGTATGACCATGATAGCGACACCAAGGATGGTACAGTTCGTCGTAATCAGCGGCAGAAATACGCCCAAAGCCTGATACAGTACGGGTGATATTTTTTTCATTATGATTTCGACCAGTTGCACGAGACACGCGATGATGAGGATAAACACGATGGTTTGCAGGAACGCGATGTGGAACGGGTCGAGCACGGTTTTCTGGAATATCCAGGTGAAAATCGTGGCGATGGTCATCACGAAAGCGACGGCGCCACTCATCCCGATGGCCGTATCAATTTTTTTTGATACGCCCAGAAACGGACATATCCCCAAAAATTGCGCCAGTACGATGTTGTTCACAAAAACGGCGCCGATGAATATAAGTATGTATGTCATTGTTATTCGGTTTTTCTTATTTTATTGAACAGGGCAATCATGTATCCCAGCGCAATGAACGCTCCGGGCGCAAGTACCATAATCAGGATGCCGAACGATTCGGGGTAAAGTGCGAAACTGAACACTTTGCCCGTGCCCAGAAACTCGCGTACAATGCCTAACAGCGTAAGCGCGGATGTAAAGCCAAGACCAATCCCCAACCCGTCGAGCATTGATTTGAACACGTTGTTTTTGGCGGCGAATGTCTCAGCGCGTCCCAGCACGATGCAGTTCACCACAATCAGCGGGATAAACAGTCCCAGGCTGTCGAACAGCGCGGGGATGTACGCCTGCATGACCATCTCGACAACCGAGACGAATGCCGCTATCACAATGACGTAGGCGGGAATACGCACCTTGTCGGGGATGAGATTCTTCAGCAGCGAAATGGCCATATTTGAGCACAGGAGCACGAAAGTCGTTGCCAGTCCCATGCTCAGTCCGTTCAGCGCCGACGAGGTTGTGCCCAGCGTCGGACACATACCCAGCAGCAGAACAAAGGTCGGATTTTCTTTTATCAGTCCGTTCAGCAGGATTTTTAAATTTGTATTACTCATAAGTTGCTGTTTTGTACGTTTTCTTCGGTATCGGTTGCCGTTGTCGCACCACTGTTGCCGTCTGTCGCCGCATCGGGATTGTTTGCATAAGCGGCGTAAGCGAGACTCACGGCATGGAGGAACGCGCGGCTGCTGATGGTTGCCGCCGTGATGCCGTCGATTTCGCCTCCGTCCTTAGATACGGTCAGATTGTCTTTTGCGGGATTCTTGCCGACGACGGAACTTTTACGCGCTTCTGTTTTGAGTTGGAAACCGAAAATCGTTTCGACAAGGCTTTTCCGTGTTTCGGTCTGCGGCTTGAACCAGTCTGTCATCTTTGTACCCAGTCCCGGCGTTTCCTGCTGTTCCAGTACGGAATAGTTCGTAATGCTGCCCGCTTTGTCGAAGCCTACCATCACTTTGATTTTGCCGTTGAAAGCATTGTTCGAGAACGATTCTACGGCAGCCCCGACGAACCGGTCTTCGCCATCGTACGCCTTGTGAACGGCGAATGTGCCCGCTTTCTCTATTTCAATCAGTTCGGGTTCGTCCAACCGTTCGAATGCCGGCAGGACCTCTTTGATGGCATCTTGCGCCTTCGCCGTTTTCGCCGCTTCGATGGGACCCTTCGTGACGGAATACATCATGCCCAGCGCCACCGCAACAAACAGCGATATACCCGTCAGTACGGATACCATGTTTGTTAAATTGGATTTCAACTTTGCCATAACTCCTTAACTTTTTTGTTTTTTGACTTTCCCAAATCTTTTCGGTTTAATACTGCTGTTGATCAGAGGCGTGAACGCATTCATAATCAGAATGGCGAACGAAACGCCTTCGGGATAGGCGCCGTACGTGCGGATGACTGTCGTAATGATTCCGATGCCGACTCCGTAGATCAACATGCCGCTTTTTGTCATGGGCGAAGTGACGTAGTCCGTGGCCATGAAAATCGCCCCCAGCAGCAAGCCGCCCGACAGCAGATGAATCACCGGCGACGCATACGCGGCGGGATCAGCCCAATGCAGGATGCCCGTGAAAACAAATACCGTCGCAAGAATACTTGCCGGGATATGCCATGTGATGATTTTGCGTACAAGCAGGAATACTAATCCGAGCAGCAGCGCCACGGCCGACACTTCGCCCATCGAGCCGCCGATGCGGCCGAGCAGGAAATCCGTCATGTCCGGCAGACTGTCGAAATGGTTCTTGACTATGGCCAACGGCGTCGCGCCTGTTTCCGTGTCGAGATATGCCGTGTTCCACGCTTTCGGGACAGGCCACGACGTCATCTGCACAGGAAACGAAAGCAGCAGTACCACGCGCCCGACCAGTGCCGGGTTGAAAGGATTGTTGCCCAGTCCGCCGAAAGTCATCTTGCCGATACCGATGGCGACGAAGGCTCCCAGAATGGTCATCCACACGGGAAAGTTCGACGGCAGATTCATTGCCAGCAAGACGCCCGTCAACATGGCCGAACCGTCGCAGACGGTGATTTCCCTGCGCAGGAGGAATTTTTGTATCAGAAATTCGCACAGCAGACACGACATCACCGAGACGGCCGTCACAATCAGTGCGCCGACTCCGAAAAAGTACAGCGATGCCAGAAAGGCCGGAACGAGGGCGATCAGTACACCGTACATGTTTTTGGGGATACTGTCGCCGCTGTGAATATGCGGAGAGGGGGATATAATCAGACGATTTTCCATATCATTATTCTTTTATGATTTGCGGGCGCGTATGATACCCATCACTTTTGCTTTGCCTAAGCGGATGTAGTCCAGCAGCGGACGATTTGCCGGACAGGTGTAACTGCACGAGCCGCATTCGATGCAGTCCGTAATCAGTTCGTCTTCCGCCAAGTCCCATTTCTGATATTCGCCTGCACTCATCAGCAGGGTAGGATTAAGTCCCATCGGGCATACATGGACGCATTTGGCGCAGCGGATACATACCTGCGCGGTTTTGCGCACGGCGGCTTCTTCAGGAAGTACGAGGATGCCCGAACTACCCTTTGTCACAGGCACATCCGCGCCTGTCAGCGCCTTACCCATCATCGGGCCGCCACCGATGATTTTTCCCGCCGTATCGACCGACCCTCCGGCAGCCTCTATCAGGTTGCGTACGGGCGTTCCGATGCGTACAAGAAAGTTCGACGGTTTCTCCACACCTTTTCCCGTCACGGTAACGACACGCTCTATCAGCGGTTTGTTTTTCTGTACTGCTTCGTATACGGCATATACGGTGCCGACATTTTGCACCACCGCGCCCACGGATATGGGCAATGCGCCGCTTTTTACCTGTCGGCGTATGATTGCGTCTATCAACTGTTTCTCACCTCCTTGCGGATATTTGACCTTGAGCGGCGCGACTTGAATGCCGGGATAGCCGGCTGCCAGTCCGGTCAGGTGTTTGATGGCGTCGCGCTTGTTGTTTTCGATGCCGATGACGGCGCCGGAGACTTGCAGCGCTTTCATCAGGATGGTGGCGCCGACGAGTATTTCTTCTCCCTTTTCCAGCATCAGCGAATGGTCGGAAGTGAGATAAGGTTCACATTCTACGGCATTGATTATCAATACCTCGGCCTTGCTTCCGGGCGGGGGCAACAGTTTGACGTGCGTCGGGAAGGTCGCTCCGCCCAACCCGACAATGCCTGCTTCGGCTATTTTGGCGATGATTTCTTTTTCTGTGAGTGAACAGTCTTTTTTCAGCGTAGCGGTACGGTCGATGGATTCTTCCCATTCGTCGCCTTCTACATTAATACATATAGCCGGGCGCGCCGTCCCGCTTGCGTCGATGGCGTTGCCTGTCTGGGCAACCGTTCCCGACACGGGCGAATGGATGGCGGCAGAGACAAAACCGCCGGATTTGGCAATTAGGGAACCGACTTTGACTTTGTCGCCTTTTTGCACGACGGCTTCGGAAGGTGCGCCGATATGTTGGCTCAGCGGGACGATGACCTGTTTCGGTACCGGAAGCGGAACGATGGACTGCGAGGCCGACCATTTGTTTTCAGGAGGATGAATACCGCCGATTCGGAATGTTTTCAGCATATCTTTTAAGAATTAAGCGTTGACGGTTGATGTTGCAGTTTCCTTTTCTTTCCGGGGCGGGAAATGCAGTTCGTGGATGGCGCCGGTCGGACATGCGACGCCGCACTTGCGACACAGGCGGCATTTTACGTCGTCGATATATGCCAGATTGTTTGCTATCGCAATGGCGTCGAAGGCACATTCTTTCAGACATTTGCTACATCCTATGCAAGCATTGGCACATGCTTTCCGGGCGACGCCGCCTTTGTCTCTGTTGATGCATGAGACGTAGATGCGGCGCGATTTGGGGCCTTTTTTCCGCAGTTCGATGATGTTTTTCGGGCAGGCTTTCACGCAGGCGCCGCACGAGGTGCATTTTTCCTCGTCGACCTCTGCAATCAGCGTATCGGGATTGATGCGGATGGCGTCAAACGTGCAGGCGCGGACGCAGTCGCCGTAGCCGAGACAGCCGAATGTGCAACCGGTCTCGCTGCCGCAAAGCGAGGAGGCAATCGCACAATTGGTCGCGCCGTTGTAGGTATTGACGCGCGGGCGGGCGTCGCATGTGCCGTTGCATCTGACAACGGCTATCCGCGGCGTATCCGCGACGGCATCCTGTCCCAGGATGGCAGCCACGCGGTTCATCGTGGCATTCCCTCCGACGGGACACAGCAGACCTTCTAACGATGAGGCTTTCACACATGCGTCGGCAAATCCTCCGCAACCCGGATAGCCGCATCCGCCACAGTTTGCTCCGGGAAGCGCTTCCTGCACTTCCGCGATGCGCGGGTCTTCGTCGACCTTGAACTTCTGCGACACGACGTACAGGATGACCGACCCAATGGCTCCGATAGCTCCTAATGATATTACAGAATATATTATCATATTGTGTTATGAAATTTTAGAAAGCGTAAATACAAACTTCTTTTTCAGTTTGTTACGTATCAGCCAAATGATACCGCAATAAGGTATGAGGGCGGATAATCCTGCAAGGCCGGCGACGATTTCGTTTCCGCCGCTTACTGCCCCGACTGCCGCGAGGACGCTGACTACAAGCGCCAGCGGCACGATGAACACAAGCAGGACGGCGTTCATGCCCTGCGACTGCTGCATGACGATACGGACTTCTTCGTTTAATGAAAAATTGCCGCTTCGGTCTTCTATCTCAATTGTTTTCTCACTGCTGTCCGATGCCGGACAAAACGAATTTGCATGGCATCCGCCACATGCCGACTGCTGCACGATGCGTACGTGCACAATGGAATGTTCTATTTTTTCAATCACGCCGATATGTTGGATGTCCTTCCCCATGATTTTGTAAACTCGACATAGCAAAACGCGGCAAAAATAGTGATAAATCGGAAAACATACCCCTGCTTGCCCTGTTTTTTATTACTAAAAAAAAATAATTGAAAAGGCCATTTTCCGCTGAATGACGATATACTGTTAATGATAAATCGTTTATGACTGAAATCACCATTTATAGCTGAAACCGAAGCTAAGCACTTCGTTTGTCTGGAAAAACGTGTTGTAGTCGTCTCTTTTGCTCACGCCGTCGTCGTAGCGCATGTACAAGTTGATCAGCGTCGAGAAGTAGCGGCTGATGGCGAGGTCGAGCGAGTTTTCAAATTCTCCGACAATGCGGTCATAGCTGGTGAAATAGTAAAATCTTGATTTCCATGTGACATCCCGGTTTGGTTTGACGACCATGTCGAAACGGAGGGTCGAGCCGAATTTGCTCAGGACGTGTTCGTGGCGGCCGGTAGTTGCGTTCATGGGGAAACCGTGCCGGCCGAGGTCAATCGTATCCTTCATGCTGTACATATACGAAAAAGACAGGGGGGCGAGGTTGAGTCCGACCGTTACGGAGCGGTCTTTGCGCGGAAACTTCTGCGTAAGGTCGTATTTCAGACCGACACCGAGATTGACCGTGAACGGCGAGAGCAGCGCCGTCTGCATGAATCGTGTATTCTCCTGGTAATTGGTGAACAGCGGCGTTTTAAATTCGAAGTCCAGCGTGTAAAACCATTTATTACTGAATGCCTTGTAGCCCAGGTTGGTGTATACGCGGAATATGTCTTCGCTGAAACGGTAGTTGTGGATGGTGTCGTTGGACGTGGTGTATACGCTGGCGTTGATTTCGACCAGGTTTTTCAGTTGCATGCGGTTTTTGGCATAGTTGTAATGCAACTGACTTCTGGATAAAACATTAAAGTTGCTGCTTCCGCCCTTGTGCCAGTTGGGAGAGACGTATGCCTGCGAAAATTTGACGTCGCTTGTGAAAGACGAAGTCCAGTATCTGCGGTCGGGGATAAACTTCGGAAGCGAAGGCAGTTCCGTCGGGTCGGCTTCGACTTCTTTTACGTGGACGGGCTTTACTTTTTCCCTGTTGTAGATGAAATGGGTTGTTTCGCTGGGGAGTTGGTCGGCAATGTACCGGAAATTATTCATATTGTTTCGCTGCACACAGTAATATGCCATGTTTTGAAGGTTCAGCCTGAGTGCAGCCTTTTCGAGCGTTTTCACCGGCTCGACAAGTGGTTTTTGCCATTCTTCAAACGGTGTGTAAGGCTGATAGAATTTTATTTCTTCTACCGGAAGAATGTTACCCTCCCTGAACAGTAACGGCATGAAAAGCGGATTGACGATGATCAGGTCGCGGAACGTCATGGAGGGATCGATGATGCGTGTGCTGCGTGCATATCTTGACCAGTAAAGCGCTTCGTCCGACATTTCGAGCGGCGGCCGTTCGATAATTTTCTTTGGAGGGACAGTATCCTTATTTACAGGGACGGTATCCTGGACGGATATGTTTTCCTGCGGGTCGATGTTTTTTTTGCGGATGGTGTCTTGCGCCGCATGTTGCTCGTTTTTGCCGCTATGCTCGATCAGCCGGCGAATGCTTTCGTCGAAATTGAGGTCCTGCGCATCGACGCGAATGCCGGCAATGCAGACGGATAACAGCAGAAAAAACAATGTGTTGCGTTTTGTTTTCATTCTTGTTGTAATTATTGAAATACAAAAGTATGCAAAAGATGGCTGATTACCAAATTCAAAAACGCGAAGGGATGCATTTCAAATTGTCGCATTGATTGTCCTGCCATTAAACCACAAGAGACACAAAGTTTTTACACAAAGGTCACAAAGCAGACATAGTGTCCCTTATGTAAAAACTTCGTGCTCTCCGCAGTGAAACAAAACGGACTCTTTGCACAATCTACAAACTTTTGTCGTACTTTTGCACCGATTTTTAAAACACAAGAGATGAGTTATAATCTGTTGAAAGAAAAAAAAGGAGTCATCTTCGGCGCCATGAACGATAAGTCCATTGCGTGGAGAGTGGCCGAGCGCGTGGTGGAGGAAGGTGCGTCAATCACGCTGTCGAACACGCCTATCGCCGTCCGGATGGGCGACGTGCACCTGCTCTCGGAAAAGCTGCACGCAGAAATTATTCCGGCCGATGCCACCAGCACGTCCGAACTGGAAACGGTCTTTGCGCAGTCGCAGGAAATACTCGGCGGAAAAATCGACTTCGTGCTTCATTCCATAGGCATGAGTCCGAACGTGAGAAAAAAAAGAACGTACGACGACCTGGACTACGACATGTTCGAAAAAACGCTGGACATCTCGGCCCTTTCGTTTCACAAAATGATTCAGACGGCGAAGAAGCTGGATGCCATTGCCGAATATGGTTCGATTGTGGCGCTCAGCTACGTGGCAGCGCAACGCACGTTCTTCGGATACAATGACATGGCCGATGCCAAGAGCCTGCTGGAGTCGATTGCCCGCAGTTTCGGATACATCTACGGGCGCGAAAAGAACGTGCGAATCAACACCGTCTCGCAATCGCCGACCATGACCACTGCAGGAAGCGGCATCAAGGGAATGGAAAACCTGATGGACTTCACCGGCAAAATGAGTCCGCTGGGAAACGCCAACGCCGACGAATGTGCCGACTACTGCGTCACGCTCTTTTCCGATCTGACGCGCAAAGTCACCATGCAGAACCTGTACCACGACGGCGGCTTCTCGAGCATGGGAATGAGCCTCCGCGCCATGAACCAATACAGCCGGGACCTGAGCGAATATACCGACGGGGAGGGACATATCATTTACGGATAAGTATACTCAAAAAAAAACGTCATGCTGGTAAAGATTTATCCGGAAAACCCCAACGCAAAGGAAATCACCAAAGTCGTGAAGATTTTGCAGGATGGCGGTCTTGTGATTTATCCCACGGATACGCTGTACGCCACCGGCTGCGACGCGCTGAATGTCCATGCTGTGGAGAAGATTTGCCGCACACGGGGCATCGATCCGCAGAAATGCAGGCTGTCGATCATCTGTGCAAATCTGTCTAACATCAGCGACTATGTCAGGGTCGACAACGCGGCGTTCAAGCTGCTGAAACAGTACCTGCCCGGGCCATACACCTTCATCCTGCCCGCAGTACACGGAAGCAGGCTGCCCCGACCCTTCAAGAACCGCAGGGAAATAGGGATTCGCGTCCCCGACAGCCGGATTGCCGTCGAACTGGTACGCTGTCTGGGCAACCCGCTGCTCTCCATGTCCGTACCGTACGACGAAAACGAAAGCGAATACGCCACCGACCCCGAACTGATATACGAGAGGTTCAGGCATCAGGTCGACGCCGTTGTCGACGGCGGTTTCGGCGGGACGACAGGCTCGACCGTCGTCGACTGCACCGCAGACGAAATCGCGCTCGTCCGGCAGGGTAAAGGCGCATGGCCGGATTCTGTCTGAAAAGCCGTCGGGATTCCATGCGGAAGCACCCCGCGGCAATCTGAAATACACCTCTCCTATCTTCCGGACGAATCTTTCAGCCATTCGTGCATGGCTGCGGCGGCTTTGCGGCCGTCTCCCATGGCGAGGATGACGGTTGCTCCGCCTCTCACGATGTCGCCTCCCGCATAGACGTCGGCCAGGGAGGAGCGCATCGTCGCTTCGTCCACCACAATGGTGCCCCGGCGGCTGATGTCAAGGTTTCGGAACGTATTTGGGATAAGCGGGTTGGGCGAGACACCCACGCTGACGATCACTTCGTCGACGGGAACCGTTTCGACGGCGTCTTCGACCGGCACGGGTCGCCGCCGGCCTGATGCGTCCGGTTCGCCAAGCGTCATTTTCTGCAAACGCATCTGCCTGACGCGCCCCTTTTCGTCGCCCAGATATTCGACCGGACTGTGGAGCGTCAGAAACTCGATGCCTTCTTCCCTGGCATGTTTTATTTCCTCGATGCGCGCCGGCATTTCTTCTTCGCTGCGGCGGTAGACAATCATGGCGCGTTCGGCGCCCAGCCGGCGGGCTGTACGCACGGAGTCCATGGCGGTGTTGCCTCCGCCGATTACGGCCACGTGCCGGCCTGTCAGCACCGGCGTATCGCTTTCGGGGTTGGCGGCGTCCATCAGGTTGACGCGCGTCAGGTACTCGTTCGAAGACATCACGCCTATCAGGTTTTCGCCGGGGATGTCCATGAAGTTGGGCAGCCCCGCACCGCTTGCCACGAAGATGCCTTCGAAGCCGTCGGCCTTCAGGTCTTCGTATGCGAGGGTTTTGCCGACGATGCAGTTGTTCAGAAACTCGACGCCCATTTTCCGCAGGATGTCGATTTCCACATCTACCACTGCATTGGGCAGGCGGAAGGCCGGGATGCCGTATTTCAGCACGCCTCCGATTTCGTGCAGTGCCTCGAACACGGTCACGCCGTAGCCCAGCCGCGCCATCTCTCCCGCAAAGGACAGCCCCGCGGGACCCGAGCCGACGGCCGCCACCCTGATTCCGTTCGGCGCCGACGCCGCGGGGACGGATATTTGTCCGCTTTCGCGCTCACAGTCCGCCGCAAAGCGTTCCAGGTAGCCGATGGCAACGGCATCGTTTTTCATCTTCAAGTGGATGCACTGCGCCTCGCACTGTTTTTCCTGCGGGCATACGCGGCCGCACACGGCCGGCAGCGCGCTTGTTTCTTTCAGCGTCGCGGCGGCCTTCAGGAACTCGCCGGCTTCGATGTGTTTGATGAATGTGGGAATATTGATGCTCACCGGACAGCCTTTCATGCAGGACGGACTGGGGCAATCGATGCATCGTCGCGCTTCCTGCATGGCCTGTTCGGGCGTCAGTCCCAGATTCACTTCCTCGCTGTTGCGACTTCTGTACTCGGGGTCAAGTTCGTTCATCCGCACACGCGGTATGGCGGCGCGCGCCCTGTTTGTCATACTTTTTCGCAACGCGTCGCGCCAAGGTTCGGTGCGCCGTGCAGCGATGGTTTCTTCTGTCGTCATGTTTTCGCCCGTTATTTGTTTTCAATATCTTTGTATGCGTTCAGACGCATCAGCATCTCGTCGAAATCTACCTGGTGAGCGTCAAATTCGGGGCCGTCCACGCATACGAAACGTATCTTCCCGCCGACCGTTATTCGGCAGGCGCCGCACATGCCGGAGCCGTCAACCATGATGGTGTTCAGCGACGCCATCGTCGGTATGCCGTACTGTTTCGTGAGCAGGGATACGAATTTCATCATGACGGCGGGGCCTATCGTCACGCACAGGTCTACTTTTTCGCGGAGGATAACGTCCTCGACGCCGTGGGTGACGAGACCTTTTTTCCCGTACGACCCGTCGTCGGTCATCACCACGACTTCGTCGGCGTTCGCCCTCATGCGGTCTTCGAGTATGACCAGTTCCTTCGTGCGCGCGGCAAGTATCACGACCACGCGGTTGCCTGCCCTGTGAAACGCTTCGACGATGGGCATCAGCGGCGCGACGCCTACTCCTCCGCCGGCGCACACGACCGTACCGACCTTCTCGACATACGTCGCCTGTCCCAGCGGCCCTGCCACATCGGTAATCACGTCGCCGACGTTCAGGTCGCATATCTTTCGCGACGACTTCCCTACCGCCTGGATAACCAGCGTAATCGTTCCGCGGTCTGTATCCGCGTCGGCAATCGTCAGGGGGATGCGTTCGCCCTTTTCGCCCGATTTTACGATGACGAAATGCCCGGCCCTGCGCGAACGGGCTATCAGCGGCGCTTCGATTTCCATCTTCACCACATTTGCGGAAAGATATGTCTTGTCTACAATTCTGTTCATGATTCGGTCGCGCTCCGGTTTATTCGAACAGTCCCTCGTCACGGACAAGCATCAGGATGGCCGAATGTGGAACTATCATGTAACTGTCGTCGTTGAATTTGATCTTGAAAGCCGCATTTTGCAGATATACGGCCAAATCGCCTTCGCGCGCCTGCAGGGGCAGGTAGTGCACGGCGTCGTTTTTTTTCTTCCACACTTCCGATTCGTCCACCTGCGACGGCAGCGGGTGCCCGGGGCCGGCCTTGATGATGTAGCCGCACTGAATCTTCTCGCTCTCCTGCACCGTGGGAGGCAGGTACAGACCCGATTTCGTCTGGCCGCCGGGATGTTTGGGCTTTATCAGCACCTTGTCGCCCACCATAAGGAATTTGTCGATCTCTTTTCTGTCAATAGATAAATGCATATTTTTTTCATTACGTTTCGTCGTGCAAATATACGCGATAAAACTTATTCCATATATGAATGCAAATAAAAATATGCAACATCCGGTGCTTTTTCAAATCTTTTTTCCTGCATTCGTACACCGTAAAAATTCGGAGGAATAACGGTAGCTATTTTTATGCGTTTGCGTGTAATTGGAGATTTAATGCTAACTTTGTCGTCATATTTGTGAACGATGAAAAGGGCTACTGTCATATTAATGTATATCATGATCGCGACTAATCCGGTCATGGCGCAGGAGAGAATCGTCATGCTGTTTCCGGACGGCGCTCCAGGCGAGGATTCGCTTTATGTGGAGGAGCACGACGAAAGCGGCAACCGTGTGGCCGGCGAGACGGTGCTGCGCATCACCGGCGTGAGCGACCCGTCCATCGCAATCTACGAGGCGCCGGAGGAACTGGCCGGAGGTTCGGCCATTATCGTCTGTCCGGGCGGCGGATACAGCAGACTGGCATACGACTTGGAGGGCGAGGAGGTATGCCTGTGGCTGAACGAGCTTGGAATCACGAGCGTGCTGCTGAAATACCGCGTGCCGCGGCGACCCGGCCGGGAGAAGCACGAAGCGCCGCTGCAGGATTTGCAGCGCGCCGTCAGTTTCGTGCGCGCCAATGCGCTTCACTTGAATATCAATGCCGACCGGATAGGCGTGATGGGGTTCTCGGCCGGTGCACATTTGTGTGTGATGGCCTGCAATTCGTTCGAAAACAGGAGCTATCCCGAAACAGACCGGGTAGACAAAGTCAGCTGCCGACCGGACTTCTGCCTGCTGATCTATCCGGCATACCTCGACGGCGAGCATTTTCAACTTGCGCCGGAGATACATGTCTCGTCGAAAACTCCGCCTACGATGCTCATCCAGACCGAAGACGACAAGCAATACATAAACAGCAGCCTGTTCTACTATCATGCACTGAAGGAAGCCGGCGTCCCTGCCTGGATGCATCTGTACAGCAGGGGAGGACACGGATACGGACTGCGCGACACGGGCGTAGTCGCCAACAGCTGGCCCGACCGCGCCGAAGACTGGTTTCGCGAACTCGGCATCATCGAGGAATGACCGGATGATACGAACGGTGTCCCGTCAGGGACACAATGTCGGTAGAAAATGTGTGCCTCACACCCCGCCCCCGTCCCGTCAGGGACGGAATGTGTTGGGAAATCCACATTTCGTCCCATACGGGGCAGTACATCGGGGGATGATCTGTTTCTAATAACATTGTGTCCCTACGGGACATGGATATCGAACCGTTACATGTATTTATTTCGCGCTATTTAACGACAACCTTGTATACCGCCTTTGCCGTCTTTACGGCATATATTCCTGCCGGCAGGTTCGTCTGCGCCGTTCCGCCTCCCGTGCACGGAACGGTTGCGGCCAGCCGTCCGGTTATGCTGTATACCCTTGCGACGTCATCCTGCGCTGCATATATATATAATGTACGGTTGTCCGTCCAGACTTTTTCGCCGGCCACGCTTCCACTGCCGGTGATGGTCGGCGGCACAAGTTCGATGGATATGTTCAGTGCCTGGCGGATGCTGCGGATGAGATACGTATAGCTGCCATCGCTGTTTGCCGTGACTTCGACATCCTCGTTGCGGGGAACATTCGTGCGGTTTGTCGTCACGCTCAGTTCCGTTCCTTCGGGAAGCGGTTCGTCCGGCGTCAGCGTAAACGTGAAGTCGGTGCCGCTTTCGATCACGTAGGCGCTCGGCGGCGGAACGCTCGTCAGACCTTCGACACCGGGCAAAGTCACCTTGCGGACAATTGTCGGAGGTATCAGATTTTCTTTCGAGAGCCATGCCTTGTAATAATAGTGCGTACCGTCCACGAAATTGACCGTAAAGTACAGCACTCCCACTTCGTCCGTATACAGGTCGAAGTCTGCCCATGTCTCGCACGTATAGGTGTAATCTACGAAAAACGAGACATCGGCCGGCTCATTTGCCAGTATATCCCGTCGTGCTCTCAGCGATTCGGGGCAGGGGCAGCACGGCAGTATGAGCTGTCCCTCGAACGGGTCGGATGGCGTACCTGTCCCGCCCGTGGGGACAAACGGCTTGTTCACGATTGTCAGCGGCGGGGAGGGAGGCACCGGATTAGACGGCGGTGTCCGGAGGATGTTGTTGGTCACCGTCACCGTGTTACTCGTAATTCCCGGCACCAGGTAAATGTTGGTGCTCGTTCCGGGATGATCGCTGTTTGAGCCTAACCTGAACGAGGCGTCGTAGTGCGACAGGTCCGGCGTCTCGGCGAAGGTATATATGCCCATAGGCAGGTGTTTGATCTGTGCTTCCCCGCCGTCGGAAAGGGTGAAGACGCCATCTTCGCTCACTGCCGAGAGGCCATGCTGCCCGGTGATGTTCTGGTTCGGAATGAGCTGTACGGGAATCATTTTCCCGCCGGAAAACATGGTGAGCCGGAATGTATACCGGGCGTCATTGTCGGCATCCGTGCCGTTCGTCACGCGCTTGCCGATTCGGATATCTCCGTTTAAGAAGAGGGGATTGGCGCTGTTGACCACATACGAACCTTCGCCGTACAGCGACCCCGTCGCATTCTGGGAAATCCCGATAAACGCCTGCACCTCGTTCCAGTTCTGTGCGCCGGAAGTGGGATTCTGGTAAACGAGCACCAAGGGAGTAGAGTCGTTATAAATCACATCAGCCTTTCCGAGCGCATGTAAGACCAGCCCGTCGGCCGCGGCAGAAGGCGACCCCAGCACATCGGCACGACTTTCGGGAATCTTTAACCAGAAGTAATCGCCGTTAGCTACATAAGGCTGCTTCTGACTGGTTCCGTACATATCGGCTTCGGACAGCGGACTGTAAGGATACGGATTTGATACATTACCCTGAACAAACTTAACGCCTTCCGATGCCACGCCTCCAACAGAAAGAAATATATCGTTCAATGAGAGAGAGCTGCCACTTGAGACTATCTCCGAAGCCTGAAAGGGGCCATAGTAATAATAACCGTCCACAGGCGCAGGTAAATAGAAGGAGGGGGGGGAGCCTGCTGATAAAGATACATTAAGCGTAATTGGGCCTAAAAGAGGTTGCGTTTTCGCATCCCTGATCAATGCTTCCATCAGTTCAAACATCAATGCTTCACGGGGGGTGTTGTGCAGGCTTGTTGTAAGCACAGAGAAGT
>JAISXP010000031.1 GCA_031270465.1 Tannerella sp.
GTTGTCAGATGGATTCCAGAAACCTGATCAGCGCATCGCGGTCTTCTTTCGGCATGTTGCGGAATTTTTCCTTGCTTACTTTCGCTTCTCCGCCGTGCCAGAGGATGGCTTCCTCGTAGTTGCGGGCGCGGAGGTCGTGCAGTTTGTCCGAGTGTCCCGACACCACCGGCATCAGTCCACGTCCCCAGAGCGGGGTGGTGCGGCATACTTTCACGCGGCCGGGTTCCTTCATGTCCAGGTCGTGGCGCAGGAGGTCGGTGTAAGGGAATATTTTCTGACCGGCAAGCTGCTGCATCGGCGGGTAGTTGCTACGGGTAGTCCACGAGGGGCGATGGCAGGCGACGCAACCGGCCTGTGTGAAGAGCGTTTTCCCGCGCTGCACCTGCGGATTGTCGAGGTCGCGTGCGGCGGGGACGGCCAACGCCCGGTGCCACACCATGAAAGCGTCGTAGTCGGTCACCGACATCTCAACCGGAAGTTCCCTTGAGGTCAGATGGTTGAAAATTTCCGTTTCGCTTTGTCCCAGCGCCGCCTGTACTTCGGCATCCTGCGAGCTCACGCGGGCGTATTCTTCGGTGATGTAGTGATATTGCCGTTCGGGGCGCGTCACGTTGGTGATGTTCCAGATGGCGTTGGCGCCGGGGCCGTTGTCGAGCGTGCCGCGCGTACACAGGTAGGTGAACCGTCCCGGATGCACACCCGGAAAGGGGTTACTCGGATCGGATTCCGGAATGTCGCCGCCGATGACGCCCTTGCAATATTCCCGCGCCTGCTGTGTGGCGTATTCCGCCCGCAGGTCTTCGTCGGAGATGGCGTCGAGCAATCCCACGCCATAGATGCCGATGGTGGCTTCGATGGATGCGGCGTACTTGCTGCCTTCGTTACCGATGCCGCCGGCAAAGTCGGCGTTTTTGAACAGGATGGCGTCTTGCGTTATTGTCACTTTGGGATAGATGAGCGTGCCTTCGTAGGATGTTCCTGCGCTGTAGAGCGTTCCGTCCGCATAGCGGTTGCCGTATTCATCGATGTAGTTCAGCCATTCCAGCTGGATGCCCGCCTCGTCGATGGGCGCCTTGTAGGGCGGCACGGCACGGGTTTGCGTCATGCCGGTGAAATAGGTGGAAGCCAGCGCCAACGTGGGCGTTGCAGGATCGTAGATCATCAGCAGGTAGCCGTTGCGGCTGTCGTTGGCGTCGAGTCGGTTCACCCGCTGGCTTCTGCCGCCGTAGCTCGGATGGCAGGCGATGCAAGACTTGCGGATATATACCGGCCCCAAACCGGAAAAAGCAGCATTTTCGGTAGAGACGAAACTTTTTTCAGACAGGACTTCGCCGCGCATAAACGATTTGTACAAGTTGTTGTCGGCGTCGATAAAGGGCATGGCTTGGCGGTAGGCGCGCGAACCGGCAATAAAAACGGTGCCGTTTTGTCCGCCGGGGTACCATTCTTCCGTTGCAATGCTGTATTCTTTTTTGTTGAAACCTTCTGTGTCGTCGTCCTTGCAGGCTGTCAAAGCCCATAACAGACCAATGGTCAAAAATAAATTTATTTTTTTCATTTATATCGTTTATGTATTAGTGATGATAACGTAAAATTCTTGTTTTAAATATTTAAATAAATTCTTAAGCTTAACCTCGCATCCGCCCTCTCCTGCAACGGAGAGGGCGAGAGAGGCCGATCGATTATTCGATAATGTCTTCCAGTGAAGTAAACAGGTCGGCAAGTTCCTTGCAGGCATCTACGGCGTCGTTCACCTGCGTTTCGTTGAGGTGGTCGCGCACCACCTCGTAGAACGATTTGTCGTCCGTGCCGATAGCGGCTATTTTGGCAATGGCGTCGTTAATCTTTAGCTTGATGTCGCTGTCCAACTGTTTATTTTTCCCTGACACATAAGTGCTGAGCGAGATTTCCGTGCGGGTATTGTCGTTCACTCCGCCCAGATAGGCGTTTTTGATGCTCTCGATGTTATTTTTGTAATCATCCAGCGAGTGCCAGCTGTACCACGATTCCACTTCTTCTACTTTGCCGGTGGAGTACGGAGAGGCGATTTTCGTTTCGCCTACTTCGTTGGCTATATCGGCGGCGCCGGTCGAAATCTCGCTGACGGCGGCTGCCGGCGACGAGTAGTTCGTCCCTTCTCCCAGTTTCATTTTCACGGCAAAGTTCTTGAAATTGGGGTTGTTGTTCAGATGCGCTACCACATCGGGGTTTTCGGTAAAAACGGTTTTCATGCCGGCAGGCACATTGTCTTCGCCCACCCAGGCCACGTAAGCCAGCACGCAGTCCCACACCAGCGCGTCGGTGGCGGCAATGAGGTATTTCAGTTCCGCCTCGGTGAGGTCGGCGACCGGACGGGTTTGTCCATCGCGGTAGAGCAGGTATTCGGTGACATGGAAACCGATCACTTCCGAGTCGAAATTCCATGCCTCTCGTCCGGTAATGTTGCCGCCTTCTGCGGCAATGGCACTAATTTTATTCTGTATCTGCTCCAGTTCGAGCGGCCACGAGTCAATGTGTCCGTCGATATCGAGCGCGTCCTCGCCCACCGGACCGAAGAGGAAAGCCTCGTTGATTTCCCATGCTATGCGGGCTTTCATCCATGCGGCGGATGCTGCTTGCATGTTGGCATCGTTAGGAGTGGCTTTCAGCGCATTGTTGGCGGCGCGCATTTCGAGTGCGGCTTCCGCCAGCGTCTTGTACGTGGGGACGACAGTCTGATCCACATACGATTGCAGAACTGCCCTCAGCAGTTCATCGTCATCGCTGCCCTTGTCGTCGTCTTTACAGGAGGGCAGGGTAACCGCCAGCGTTGCGGCGGTAAAAATTACGGATAATTTTCCAAAAAAACTGTTCATTTTCATTTTGATTATTTTTATGATATGAATTAAAATTGATGTTTAAGATTTTGTATATTTTATACATTAAGTACGTTTTACTTTAAAAACATCCCGGCGTAAACGATTCCTACCGACAGGGCGGGTTCGTTGTTGTAGGGCGCGCTGAATTTCCTGAAAGTGTATTCCGCCTTGATGGCGATTTCTTTCAGAGGAAAATAGTTGATGCCCCCGCTGATGATGGTTTTGTTACTCCAGCCTTTCGGCTTGATATTGCCGGCGGTGCGGAACATGGAATCGTAGCATCCGTAATGTCCGTACACATACAGTTTGCTGCCGGCGTCGGCGAAGAAGGACAGGATGTCGTATCCCGCTTCCACGTAGTAGCTCAGCACGTCGGAGGCCACGTCCGTTCGGGGCGAAGGTCCTGCCGACGGCAGTTTTTTGTTGATGACGGAGATGGAGTATGCGTCGCCCAGATGTCCGTACAGCACGTTGGCGCGCGCCAGCACGTTATGGGCGCTGTATGTGGCGTCGAATGCGCCGATGCTCACCGCTCCCTTCACGTTTTGGTTGGTGTACCTGTCCCATTTCAGGCTGTTGGCGGCGCTGTGTCCGTAATAGCCGCTCAGCGCGATGCGCAATCCTTTCACGGAATAGTTGTCCACACGGAAGGCTCCGCCGTAGCGGTTGGCAATCTCGAACTCGTAGGGCGACGTGGCGCCTTGCTTTATCCAGTTGGCATTGTTGAAACGTTCGGCGTCCAAACCTGAAACAAACAGTACCTCGTAGCGCCACGACGGTGTTTTTCCCCAGAAACTGACGCCGGTCTGGTGCCATGTGCAGGGCAGAATCTCCGATTCTTCTTCGGGACGCAGCACGGAGAAAAACTCCGTGGGCATGTGGTACTGGTTGGTCAATCCGATGGGGACAATAATGTGTCCTGCACGAATATGGGCTTTGTCCGAAAAAGTCTTTTCGAGCCAGAACTGTTCGAGCGCCACTTCTCCGCCTTTTTCCAGTTCGGTTTCGTATTCACCCGCTTCATCCATCTCTATTTCATAGGTGCTGCCTGCACCGCCGTGTTCAAATTCTATTTCCGACGAGAATTTCCAGCCTTTACCGAAGTCGTATGACATGTACACCACCACATGCGGCAGATCGAACCTGCCGTGCGAAGCGTTCCGGTTGCTTTCGGGATAGGCGTAACGAGCCGCATTGTCGCTGTAAAACAGCCGTTGAGCGACAGCCTCGCCGTAGCCTCCCACGACAAACCGCGTCTTTGACGCCGCATGTGTCGCCGAATCGCCCGTCTGTGCGTACAAACCCATACATGTCCATAAAGTGAGTATCACGATGTAAAATGATTTCATTATCTTAATTTTATGTGATTATTGACTTCTCCGGTATTTTCGGATAATATGACCCGAAAATCGTCGTTTCCGACGGGAGGGTTCGAAAAATAAACCCTCGACAGCCTCGTCCGGAAATGAGGCGCTACACTACGAACGGGAGGGGCGCGAAGAGGATGAGAAAAAAATGCGCCGAGGCGAATTTGCTGTTTATGATGGTTGTGAAGAAACTGCATGGAAGAGTGGCGGTACAAGGGCTGTTCGGGCGTTCGACGGGAATATTCCGTCGCTTTTCCGCGCATGACGTGCGTATGCATGAATACGAACGTTTCCGCAAGAAACGCCGCAAAAAGCGACGACAGAAACGCCGCAAATATCCATTTGTAAAGGTATTTTGTGCGCATACTTGAAACATTTAACGGCACAAAGATAATATTTATTTAGATTAAATCTAAAAGAT
>JAISXP010000022.1 GCA_031270465.1 Tannerella sp.
CGTAGCTGCGCGGCTATTGCTGTTGCCGGCACATTGACCTTGATTCTTTCCTTTGCCATACTTTTTTTTCACAAAAGTACGATTCCTTTTTCAATTGTACAAATTTATTGGACTTAATATAATACTCAACAAACTCTCGACGGCGATTTTGTCTGCAAACTGCAATCTTCAAAATGGGCAAAAATCTGTAAATGTTCGTAGGATACAGCCATTCGCGACATAAAAAACCTCGTAGAAAAAGGCATACTCCGATAGGAAGAAAGCGGCGGACGAAGCAAGGATAATGTCCACGTGGCAAGTATTCTTGATGTGAGGCGAGCGACATATGGAGGTTTGTACATCGTGCGGACAAGGGTAACGGTTGGCAAAACACAAAAGTACTATCCAATAGGGGCGGAAATGACCAAGGATGATTGGCTTCGTATGCCCAAAGCCAAAGACCCACAATTGGTTGAAATTCGCCGGAGTAGAGGCTTCTTCGCAAGTAATTTTCAATGCCGTTAAACAGTTGTGCAAACTCAATGCGTTTAGTTTTGAGAGGTTGAATATTTTGCTTGGAAAGGGCAATCAACAAACTGTTAATGCCATATTTGAGTCCAAAATAAAAGAACTGACGGACACGGATAAATTAGGCACAGCAGAATATTATCAAGGCTCGCTAAACGCTTTTATTTGCTTCAAATGTGGAAAATGGTGCGAACGGAAAGAAATGCAGAAGTGTGATAAAAAAGGATTTGCGCTGACTTTTCAAGAAGTTTCTGCCGAACAAATGCAGCGGTTTGAGCAGGAGGTTTTGGCGCATGGATATTCTAGAACGACCATAGGCATGAGAGTCCGCGCCATGCGTACCATCTGCAATATGGCTTTGAATAAAGGTGTTATGCGTCCAAGCGATTATTGTTTTAAGAAAGGCACGCAAAATTCGTATGTTATAAAGAAAACCAGTAGTCGTCGTATGGCCCTGAATCTTGATGAAATCAAAGTAATAGCAGGTGCTTCGATTGGCAAAAACGAGAATAGCCACCGGATATCCAGCGATTTATTCCCGCTTTCACTCTGGGCAAATGGATTGAATTTTGCCGACCTTGTTCGCCTGAAATGGTCGGACTATAACCGAAAAGTAAATGACATTACCTTTCCTTTCTTCTTGTATCAAAGAAGGGACTGAAATCCATCTTCTTTTAATTCTTCTATGGTAAGAGGATCCTCTATTAAAGAATTATCTTCATCTTTACAGCTAATTACTGTACTTATAGACAATACTACTAAGATATTTTTATTAGATTGTTATACAATGCTTTCTTGTAATTTTAATCTTAATCATTTATTTTTTTAGTAACATTGCCTTCGTTATCTATAACAAAAATTCTTTCAAGTATAAAATCTTTTTCATCTACCTCAATATCATATTCGACAAAGTAGAAGTTAGTGTTTTCTTTGACCATCCTGTAGCTGATAGTGTATACTGTGTTCTTCTCAATTGAAATCAATTCATTCTCTACGTCTGATACAACAGGAGGATAAGGACGCAAAGTATAGGAGGGAGGAAATATTGCATTATCATTTTTTTATAAAATAATGATATTGGGTGTTATAGTTGTATTTTTTAAAATAGTCTTCACTACCTTTAAAAATCCGTATAGAAATTGGATAAAACAACTCTTCACCATCTTGTATAAATCCGACTTTAGGTGTCAAACTCACTTGTTTTTCATCATCATCGTCACTACAACTTGCAAAACAGATAATAAATGACAAAATTCCAATTAACATCAAACTTTTTGCTTTCATATGTAAAGCTATTTATTTTGAATACTCCGGCAGAGATAGCGAAATATTTGGTAAATAGGTGGGAATTAATCTTGATTCCTCCATTTTTCTTCGGGGTGATGATAGGTTCCGTATGGTCATCAAACTTCTATCGTCCAATGAAACAAAGAAATAAGCAAGTCTTCGGTTATTCTTAACCCGTAAAGGTTTGGTTAATTCGCATTTAAAAATTCGAGTTACAGTTTCGGAAGTCATGGATTCGGTAAATATACGGGCTTTATTGATGCAGCAGGTAAGAATTTCAATCTGTTGTTCATCAAAATTGCTGTCAAACGTTTTCTTGATAGCAGGTTTTTCCTCTGCCGGACTCAAGTTTTTCACATTCACAATATTTGGTGTTTGATAAAACTTCAAGTCGTTTTTCAACAACCGAATGCACTTTGAATAAACGACAAATCGCACTATATCAGAGAAATAAGGAATATTTTCATTGTATAAACAGTTGTGGGCTTTATATTGATTTAAATCGAATGAAGACAGGTTGAAATTTTGGTACTTTTTCTTTTCACCGGAAACAAGACATTCAATAAATGTGCTGTCCCAAAAGAAATCAGGATTGATCCGCAGTATGCACATAGTATGTACACGAAAAACAAAAGAGGCCTACTTTTATCGTAAATCCCTCTGTTCCGCGTAGCGAGACGGGGCTATGATCCCCGGACCTCATGATTATGAATCATGCGCTCTAACCGACTGAGCTATCTCGCCATCATTTTTTCGCGATGCAAAAGTACGATATTTTTCTTATTTGTCAAAAAAAACGGGACAAATCCTGAATTATCGCCGATCGTCCTTTTCGCGTATTTCTACACGCCGTATTTTGCCGCTGATTGTTTTCGGCAGTTCGTCGACAAATTCGACGATGCGCGGATACTTATAGGGAGCCGTGACCTGTTTCACGTGGTTTTGTATTTCCCTGACAAATTCCTCTCCTGCCCTGTGTCTGAAGTCGCGTGCCAGCACGATGGTTGCTTTCACGACTTGTCCGCGTATCTCGTCGGGCACGCCCGTGACGGCACATTCCACCACGGCCGGATGCGTCATCAGCGCGCTTTCCACCTCGAAGGGGCCGATGCGGTAGCCCGAGCTTTTTATCACATCGTCGGCGCGTCCGACGAACCAGTAATAGCCGTCTTCATCGCGCCAGGCCACGTCGCCGGTATAGTATATGTCGTCGTGCCACACTTCGGCCGTCAGTTCGGGATCGCGGTAGTATTCCTTGAACAGGCCGATGGGTTTGTTTCTGTCGGTACGGACGACGATCTGGCCATGTTCGCCGTCTTCGGCCTTTGTGCCGTCGGGGCGGAGCAGGTCGACGTCGTACTGCGGATTGGGGATGCCCATCGAGCCGGGTTTGGGTTCCATCCACGGGAAGGTAAGGATGGTCAGCGTCGTTTCCGTCTGTCCGAAGCCTTCCATCAGCCTGATGCCTGTCAGTCTGTAGAACTGTTCGAAGACGACGGGGTTAAGCGCTTCGCCGGCGATGGTACAGTATTGCAGTGACGAGAGGTCGTATTTCGACAGGTCTTCGCGGATAAGGAAGCGGAAGATGGTGGGCGGCGCGCAGAGCGACGTGATCCTGTAGTCCTGAATCATGCGGAGCATGTCGGCGGGAGTAAATTTGTCGTGGTCGTAGACGAATACACTTGCGCCGGCGATCCACTGTCCGTAGAGTTTGCCCCAGACAGCTTTTCCCCAGCCCGTATCGGCGATGGTGAGGTGGAGGCTGTCTGCACGGAGATTGTGCCAGTAGCTTGCAGTCACGATATGACCAAGTGGATAGGTGAAATCGTGTGTCACCATTTTGGGTTGTCCGGAGGTGCCGGAGGTGAAGTACATCAGCGAGATGTCGCCGTTCGTATTGACATGCGGGGGGCGGACGAAGGGGGCGGCCTGTTCGATTCCGGTTTGGAAATCGCCGAATCCTTCCGGTATGACGGGGCCGATGGATACGAGCGTTTCGACGGTGGGCGATTCCGGCATGGCATCCGCGACGTGTTGCAGGATGACGTCTTCGCCGACGCAGACGATGGCTTTGATGCCGGCGGCGTTTGCCCGGTAGACGATGTCTTTCTTCGTCAGCAGGTGGGTGGCGGGAATTACGACCGCGCCCAGTTTGTGCAGCGCGACGATGGAAAACCAGAATTCGTACCGGCGTTTAAGTATCAGCATCACCATGTCGCCCCGGCCTATTCCGAGCGAGCGGAAATAGGACGCCGTCCGGTCGGAGCGTTCCTTGATTTCGGCAAAGGTGAAGTCGATATGGCGTCCGCGGTCGTCTGTCCATACGAGAGCCTTTTTTTCGGGGTCGCTGTATGCCCACGCATCTACGATGTCGTAGCCGAAGTTGAAATTTTCGGGCACGGTGATATTGAAATTTTCACTGAAATCTTCCTGCGAACGGAAAGATGTTTGCTTTAAGAATTTTTCCAACATGCTTTTTTATATATGTGTATGTTTCGTTTTGAATGAGATCTGATTATTATTATGTGGCGGGCTACAGTATGATTGCCAGAAAGCGAACAGTCTGCCCGTCCATTGCTTTCATGCCGTGTGGCAGTTCGGAATTGAAGTAGACGCTGTCGCCTTCTTCGAGGACGAGGTCTTTCCCGTTGATGCGGAGCAGCAGCCGGCCGCTGACGACGTAGTTAAATTCCTGTCCGGCATGGGTATTGAGATAGATCGGTTCGTCGTCGGGCTTCGGGTGGACGGTGACCATGAAGGGGTCAGCTTTGCGGCGGGCGAATCCGGCGGCCAGCGAGCGGTACTTGTATGCGTGGGTGCGTTCGACGGATACGCCCTTACCCCGACGTGTTACGAAATAGGCATTCATGGTCGGTTCGTCGCCGAACATGAGCGCCGTCAGTTCTACGTTGTATTTATGCGCTACACGGTGAAGCAGGCTCACGGAGATGTCGACCGTTCCACTTTCAACCGCAAGATACGCCTCCATTGTCAGGTCGCATGTCGCGGCCATTTCTTCTGCCGTAATTTCCAGTGCGTCGCGCAGTCCGCGCAAACGTTCGGCCATTTGTCTGATTTGTTCGTTCATGACGCAAGTATTTGTTTTTAATTGATGCCTTAGGGCGGCCAAAGATACAAATTTTATAATTGACAATGCCTGTTTGACGTAAATTTTATGCATTTTCGTTTCCCGGCGGATATTTTATCCGCAGGATTACGGTTTAACAGGCAGCTTCCATACCGTGCTTTCCGGCAGACAAAATCAAGCATTGCAATTCAAGTTTGAATCTTGGAATCTTGGAACTCCTGACGTGGAGAAGATTTCATATCTCTTATACAGCGTTTTATTGAAAAGAATACCGCCAAAGATTATGTTTTTTCTCCGTGTCCTCCGCGAATGCGGTTAAATAAAAAAGCAGACGCCCGGAAGCGTCTGCTTTTTTATTTACTGTCTGTCCGCCACTGTCAAGCGGGCGGACAGAGTACGGCGTCCGGTGTCTCTACCGAATGATCACCTTCTGCCGCATTCCGCTTTCGTCGAGTGATACCACATACACGCCCTGCGGCAACGGCAGCACCGTCTCGCCCGACGGCAGCGACTGCTGCTGCAGCAGCTGACCCGACAGACTGTAGATGCGAAGCGTCCTGCCTTCTTCCGGCACTGTCACGTGCAGGTCACTGCCGTATGCCCATACCCTGCTGCCCGACGGCGAAGCGCTGTCGGAGTTCGGATCCCAGCCGAAGCTGATGTACACGTTCGTCCTGTCCTGTACGGCATATACCGTCACGTCGTAGCTGCCGTCAGCGTTCGGGACGATGCTCACGCCCTCCCTGTCGGATATGCGCGTGCGCGACGTCGTCACCACCAGCTGTTCGCCGGTGTAGCGCGCGGACGGGTACACTTTGAAACGGAAGTTGTCGCGGCTTCTTATGTAGTGAACGCCCGCGCCGGGATCCGTCACCACGCCTTCCACGGCGGGAAGGATCACCTCCCGGTCGAGGTCGGATATGCTCAGAGCGCCGCTGTTGTATTCGTATGCGCCCATGTCTACCATGTCGTCGTCCGCAATGCGTTCGAGATAGTCCAGATCCATCGGCAGGCCTTCGATCAGCGATTCGCGCGCTTCCGGCAGCCAGATGTCCCACGGCGTGAAGATTCCCTTCTGGACGAAGATGTTTCTGCCGGAGTTCACCGCCACGCTGTTTGCCGACAGGTGATAGTTGCCCGCGCGCAGCGTCGCGCCGCCGTTCTCCACTCCACTGTACAGGAAGAGAGGATTCGTGTCCCTGTTGCCGCCGCCGTCCTCTCCGAGAGACGCCGTCCATGCCGCGCCGCTGCCGTTCGAACCGCCTATCAGGCTGTTACCGTAATACGGACTGCCCGATACGTTCTGAACGTCGGCATTCGTGGACGCCACGTTGCCCCAGATTATCGTGTTCAGTATACGCGGACTGATGCCCGTGCTGTACAGACCTCCGGCACGTGTGGCGGCGTTGCCGCTCACCGTCACGTTCAGCAGCAGCACGCTCCCGCCGTCGTTGTATATGCCGCCGCCCGTCTCCGCACGGTTGCCGCTCACTTCCACGTTGACAAGCGACATGCCGTCATAGCCGTACCACGGCGCCGTCGCGAAGATGCCGCCACCCTGCAGCGTCGATGCGTTATTCCTTATTATGCTGTTTGCCAGCGTGCCCGTCGAACCGCCCGTGAAGAGGAGACCCGCTCCCTTCTCGGAACCGCCGTTCTCTACCGTGAAGCCGTCTATGCGGACGCCCGAACAGTTTTCCACCTTCACAACCGGACGGCTGCCGTCGCCTTCCATGACAGTCGGATACTTCCGGGGATTGCGCTCGTAGAGATATTCTTCCGTCGCGTTGAAGCCGCCGTAGATCTCCACGCTGTCCTGCGTCATCGTGAACGATCCTTTGACCGCGTCGGGACGGTACGTGCCGCGCGCTACCCATATCCGGTCGCCCTGCGTGGCCGTCGACAGAGCCTCTTCTATGGTGCGGTATGCGTCTGCCCACGATGTGCCGTCGCCCGCGCCGCCGTTCACGTTCTGATCAACAAAGAAGCCCAGACCGCGCTCCGTCACCTTCACCGTCAGAGACAGTATCTTCGTACATGTGAGCATGCCGTAGTTCAGGCTCAGTTCCGCCTTTACATACTTCTCGCCCGTCGTG
>JAISXP010000073.1 GCA_031270465.1 Tannerella sp.
GATTACGTTAGCAAAGACAATCTGTTCTACGCTGCAAACAGAGCATTGGCGAATGTGGGAAAAATCTTGTATGTGAACTTTAAAAATCATGCAGCTTAATTATGAGGACTTACTTAATACGTTTCGTATTTCTATATGTCAACCCGCGATTCCATTTTCCACGCCCGCGAAAGGCGCTTCTCCTTCCGCCAAGCCGTTTATCACCAGTTTCCTGCGCTGCTTCAGGCCGCCCAGAGCCATCGCCCGTTCCCGGACGCGAAGCGCCAGGGGGGTTTCCTTGTCTCCGCCCAACGCTCTGTAAACAAACTGTATAGAGCATTTAAACTCTCGTGCTAACTGTTTTTTAACAGCCGGTTCCAAAAATATTTTCTGCATATCGCTCAATTTTAAACTTTAAAGTACTACTTTTGCTAATTGCTTTCTGCGATTCAACTTTAACCGTATCCCGGTTTTGGTCTGAATCGCGGGGCAAAGATATGTCGAAATAACGACAATTTAGACTGTATCTAAATATATCATTCAGAAAAACAGGCAATTAAGTGGTTTTTATAAAATATAAATATATGGAAAGTACTATAAATGAAAGAATTAAAACAATACAGGATGAGTTTTTTAAAGGCAACACTTCTGAATTTGCAAGAACTATTGGGGTAAAACAGCCCGCATTGCGTGATATTGTCGGCACAAAGAAGCCGAAGCCTGGATACGAGATATTAAATTGTATTGTCGAATGTTCGGCAATTAATATTAATGCGGAATGGCTTTTAACCGGCAGAGGACAGATGAAAAAAAACAAAAGCTCCCCATCAGGAGAGAGCGACGGATCGTTGTATCATTACACGGGTAATTTTGATGGATTTATCAATATTTTCAAGAAAAAAATCAAACCGCATTATAGTAACGAGAATTTCTCATATATTTTTGGAGGTTTAACGTCGTATAAGCGTGGAGAAACTGAAATACGATTGCCTGTTATACATGCAATGCCAATTTTCAGTTTATGCGATATTCCGTTTAACAGACACAAAACGCATATAAATGACTACGGCCCTTATGGAATCGGGTTAAAAAAAGAATGGGCAAAAAATAAAAGTATTAATCCGGTCATTTATTGTCAACCTAAAAGTATTTTGGCTATTTCGTTACGAACGTTGTTCTTCTATTTTTTTAATTTGCAACAAAAAGGAACAATGAGTGAAGATGAATATCGGGCATTCAATCTATTCAATTACCTTTTGATGTATTGTAAGCCGTATGATAACATCCCATTCAAAAAAGAAGGCGAAGAGCATAGAAGGTGCTATGACGAAAAAGAGTGGAGATATATTGGTTTATGTGATAAGAGGAATGGAATTCCATTATCTATTCCTTGTTCTAACAAAAGCATTCCTGATTTCAGAAAATTTATAAAAGAAAAGAGAGATGCTCAAGATAAAATAATGGAAAATGATATAGTATCCGATGAAATGGAAATAACACTACAATTTACCATTGACGATATCACACATATTATTTTACCGACCGAAGAAAAAAAAGAAGAATTTATTAGGAGGGTCTCTGAAATCGAGGAGTACAGAAGCAATATGGACGAAATAATAAAAAAAATAACAGTAGGATATGATTTGGCATTTGCAGGAAGTGACGAAATGGTTATGAATGAACAAAATTTGGAAAATGTAAAAAATAGCGTTGCTATAGGGAGAGATGCAAATGGCAGCGAGATTAATGTTGCAAGTCAAAATATAGAGGAATTTATACGTATAACAGAAAAGTATCAAGAACATACAGATAGAATGTTGGCAATTATTGAAAAACTTATAAATAAGTAGTCTTATGAAGCAAGAAGTGAGAAATTCCAAAAATGATTTAAATGCCTTTTTAAGACTTATACTTACAATATCCGTACCCTATTCTATAATTAGACAGATTGCCGAGTGTATAAACTATCTAACGTATTATAATGACCAATATTTTGGATTGTTCTGTACGGTAGGATGTATTACGGTTGCAATACATGCTTTTGGAATTTATATCATTTTGTCTAAAAAAGATCTGATGGGAGTTTGCATTGTTTTATGGAATCAACTTTTAGTTAGAATTATCCTTATTCCGTGGATTAACGGTATGTTGGATTATGAGATATTCGATGTGTCGAGGACAATTATCCATTCTTTTTTACAGCTAATAGGAATACCTTTATTGTTGCTTCTTAAATCCGGCGGGAAAAGCGCATATACTGTATTGAATAGAAATTACGAGAGTAGCATAAAACAGGAAGCGGATTCAGATGTTATTCCCTCCTCGGAGATAATTACAGAAGCGAATCCAACTGTTATTCCCTCCTCGAAGATACTTTCGATTATTGTTTATATTTTAGTAGGGATAGTAGTCGCTTTGTGCATATATTCATTGGTAAAAATATTATAATTATGAGATAAACGAACAAAATCAAACTGATATGGAAAGAATTAACAAAGAAAGCATTGCCGAATTGCTATTGGAAAAATCGGCAAGAGGAGGTTTGCATGTAAGCGATATTGCAGCTAATTTGGTCAACAGACTTTCAGACGGACTGTTTTTTGAAAGCCCTCCTTTAAATAAAGACGCAGTACAGGAAAAAGTTAATCGGATTCTAAACAACGAATCCAAGAAGGCTGCCGGAGATTTTGTACATGTCAAAAACCCTAAAACAGGAAAGCCGCAAAAAGGCGTATACAGATTGAAAAGGAAAAAAAACGAAGGAGAAAGCATTAAGGTAGATCCGTTAGAGCCGTCGCCGCCCGAACCCGCTCCGGATAAACTCGATAGACCGGAAAATACGAATTTGTTTGTCGGGAAAGCCGGTGAATGTGCTGTTATGTCAGAGTTGCTGTTCCAGGGTTATAATGTAAACAGCATGCTTGTTGATGATGGAGTAGATATTGTAGCGAGCAAAAATAATATGTTCTATTACCTGCAGGTTAAAACAACCGTTGTAGATGATAAAAACAGGATTTACGCTACTATCCGGCAAAAGAAATTTAATGACTACATCGGAACTCAAATCAGGTACGTAGTGGTAGCAAGGTGCAGGGTAAACAAAGTAGACACAAACTTGTATTTTGTTTTCGATAACAGAAAAATACAGGAGCTTGTTTTCGGAAAGAAAATAAACAGTAATCAGGATAGAATTTACATTAAGATTGAAATTGACCCTAAGGATAACAAGCCATACATCTACGATGAAAAGAGAGAGTGCATTGCTTTTTATATGAACAATTTTGATTTGTGATTTCCCCTGAATATTATAGTAATGCGCTAAATAAAGTACACGAACATGGCAACCTTCAAGATAGCAGTATTCAAACATCAGGTTCGTCGCGACGGCAAATATCCGGTATCCATCCGTGTGTACTGGAAAAGGCAGTACAGCTATGTAGGAACGGAATACTACGTAACCATCCATCAGATCAGCCAGAATCGGAAGAAGGGCACTTTCGAACTGAAGGACACGTTCGTCACGTCCGAGCTGCTGAAGCGTATCAATCTGCTCGAAGAAGCAAAAACAAAGCGGCTTGGCCTCGATATTCACCGCTATACCGCGAAAGAGCTTGCCCGATACTTCGAAAAATATCTTGAGGAAAAATCCGGAGGCGAGGATAAAGAAATCGACTTCATTGCCTTCGCCCGCGAATACATAAAAAAAAAGAAAGAAAAAAGACTGAACGTATCGAGAATCTACACCTCTGTAAACTGCCTCGAAGACTATACGGCCGAATGCAAACTGAATACGCTTTACATCAGCAGTCTGACATCCCGTTTTCTGTCCGGCTTCGAAGAATTTCTGAAGGAGCCGAGAACGATCACAAGAATCAATCAGCTGGGCAAACCCGTTACGGGCAAACAGAAACCCGTATCCGACAGCACGGTTGCCGGATACATGACAGACATCCGCACGCTCTTCAATGAAGCCCTGCGCATGTATAACGACGAAGAAAACGAGACTGTCAGGATACACCACTATCCGTTCCGAAAATACCGCCTGCCGAAACTGACTGCAACGAAAAAACGAAATCTGCCCGCCGAGAAAATCCTGAAAATCATTAAGGCGGGAGACAAACTCTTTACATCTCCGAGAGACGTCCTTGCAAGAGATGTCTTCATTCTGTCGTTCTGCCTGGCAGGCATGAACTGCATAGACCTGTACAGCCTCGAACCGCATGAATATGCGAACGGACGATTCAGCTACAACCGGACAAAAACGGAAAATCGCCGCGCCGATTCGGCGCTCATGTCGATAAGAGTTGAACCGGAAATCGTGCCTTATATTCAAAAGTACAAGGATCCGACCGGAAAAAGAGTGTTCGATTTCCACACAAGATACGCCAATAGCCAAACTTTTGTCTCCTCGATGGACAAATCGCTAAAGAAAGTAGCCGCCGCACTGAACATGGACGAACCGCTAAGCTCCTATTACGCCCGCCATTCCTGGGCAACCATAGCCCGGAACAAATGCAGAATCTCAAAATCGGACGTGGACGAATGCCTGAATCACGCCGTACCGGAAAACCGGCTGGCCGACGTGTATGTGGAAAAAGACTGGAGTTTTCTGGATGAAGCCAACCGCAAAGTGCTGGATTATGTCCTGTCGACAGCCAAAAACTCGTAACAATACCGTAAAACATTTCGCCGAAAATGCGGTTTTTTTCTACCCAAAAGTAAGGATGGGGAGAACAAAAATGAGGCAATTACAAATCTGTAACTGCCTCATTATTTAACTGTTAATTTCAGTGACCCCGGAGAGGCTCGAACTCTCGACCCAATGATTAAGAGTCATTTGCTCTACCAACTGAGCTACGGAGTCTTGTTTTCGCAATTGAGACTGCAAAATTAGGAGTTATATTCGTTTCTGCAAACGATTCCTGCTTTTTTTTCTGAAATAAAATACATAAAGCGGACTAATACGCTATCTGTCCGCTTTATACCGCTCGCCTCGCATCGTGCAAGAAATATTGCGCCGGGCTATTTGCCGAACAACAGTTCTTCTGTCGACTTGCCTATGCTCCGATATTTTTCATACAATTTCCCGTAGACGGCATGGCGATTCATATCAGGCTGATATTCGTGAGAAAAACCTTGCCCCATGGCTTTCTGCGCATCCTCAACTGCGGGATACAATCCTGCCGCCACTGCTGCAAACATGGCCGCACCGAATGCGCAGGCATGTTCGGTGCGAGCCACCTTGATAGGCATCCCGAGCACATCCGCCAGTGTTTGCATCACGTAAGGCGATTTCAGGGAAATACCGCCGATGCCTATTACGCGCTCTATCCTGATGCCGTTTTCGATAAACCGGTCGACGATGGCTTTGGAGCCAAAAGCAGTAGCTTCGACCAATGCTTTGAAGATATGTGGCGCCGTAGTGCCCAGCGTCAGTCCCGTGATGGTTCCCTTCACCAGTTGGCTGGCATCCGGCGTACGGCGGCCGTTCATCCAGTCCGTAGCCAGTTCGGATGTATCCGATACGGGAATCCTGGCAGCTTCTTCCGACAATCGGGGAATAATCCTGTCGATTGTGTCTGCTATCAGCACGGATTTGGTTTGCGGATCAATTTGGGAAAATGCCGGGACAATTTGCTCTATCGGCCAGGCCAGTACGGATTTAAACCATGCATAGATGTCACCGAACCCCGACTGTCCCGCCTCCAGACCAATCATTCCGGGGATAACCGAACCGTCTACCTGACCGCATATTCCGGGTATCAGTTTGCCTTCGATTTCTTCGCAGGGGACGACCATGACGTCGCAGGTAGACGTGCCTATCACGCGGACAAACGATTCCGGCCCGATTTCGGCGCCCACCGCACCCATGTGACAGTCGAACGCTCCCACGCCTACGACCACATCCGTCGTCAACCCGAGTCTTTCCGCCCATTCAGTCGTGAGGTTTCCCACTTTCACGTCGCTCGTATACGTATCCGTGTACAGATGTTTGCGAAAATCTTTCAGCAAGGGTTCTACTTCGACAAGGAAATCTTCGGACGGCAGTCCGTCCCATTCCTTCATCCACATGGCCTTGTGGCCTGCTGCGCAACGGCTTCTGACGAGACTTTCCGGCTTTGTATTTCCCGTGAGCAGCCCAGGCATCCAGTCGCAGTGTTCGACCCAGCCATATGCCGCCTCGCGAATACTCCCGTCCGTTTTCAGCACGTGCGCCACCTTCGCCCAGACCCATTCGCTGGAATAGATGCCGCCCTCGTACGCCGTATAGTTGACCGGCCACTGTCTGGCTACGCGGTTGATGATTTCCGCTTCCTCTATTGCCGTATGGTCTTTCCACAGGATAAACATGGCATTGGGATTGTCCGCAAACTCGGGACGCAAGGCCAGCACATTTCCTTCCCTGTCGGTCAGAGCCGGCGTCGAGCCTGTTGTGTCGAACGAAATGCCTGCAACCTGTTTGCCCATGCCTTCCGGCGATTTGGCCAAAATTGCTTTTATGACAGCTTCCAAGCTTTCGACGTAATCCAGCGGATGCTGGCGATACCGGTTTTGTCTCGGATTGCAATACTTTCCTTCGCTCCACCGCTTGTAGTAACTCACCGCCGACGCGACTTCCCTGCCCGTTTCCGCCTCTGCAATCAGGGCGCGGACAGAATCGGTTCCATAATCTACTCCTATCACATATTTCATTCTACGATATGTTATTATGTTAACGCCCTATTCAACATGTAATAAATCTCGTTCATCCGGAGTTCCTTCCTGAAGCCGGACAGCGTGGTGTTTTCGTCGATGACGAGCATCTCGATTCCTGCCATTTCGGCATAATCTTCGAAGTATTCCACCGTCAGGTCGTACGAAAAACCCGTGTGATGCGTTCCGCCGGCCAGGATCCATGCTGCTGCGCCGATTTCCAGGTTGGGGCGCGGAATCCACAGCGCCGATGCCACCGGAAGGTTGGGCAGAGGTTTCGGTTCGATGCAATCAACTACACTGACAATCAAACGGAATCGATTACCCATATCGACAATCGTTGCTGCCACGCCCGGCCCTGTCTTGCTTGTGAATACAAGACGCGCAGGGTCGTTTTTGCCGCCGATACCCAGCGGAAACACATCCAGGCGCGGCTTGGCTTCGGCCGCTATCAGCGGGCACACTTCGAGCATGTGCGCCTGAAGAATAGCGCTTTTATCTCCATCGAAATTCAGTGTATAATCTTCGAGAAACGAACATCCTTTCGGCAAACCCTGTCCCATAAACCACATCGTGCGATACAGCGCTGCCGTTTTCCAGTCGCCTTCGGCACCGAAACCATAGCCTTCCGCCATCAGTCTCTGCGACGCCAGTCCCGGAATCTGGTCTATGCCCGCCAGATCGTCAAAATTCGAAGTAAAAGCCTTGGCGCCTTTCGCTTTGAGGAGTTTGCGCAGCGCCACTTCGATACGTGCGGCATGAGCCACCTGGCCGCGGTTTTTGCCGCCTGCCCTGCAGCAATCCGCGAGCGCATATTCCGCCCCGTATGTCTGCAGCATGGCTTCCACTTCTTCTCCCGTCACTTTTTCCTGCACCTCGACCAACTCTGCAACAGGGCAATAGTCCACGTGGTAACCAAGGCGCATTTCCGCTTCGACTTTGTCGCCGTCCGTCACCGCCACATTGTTCATCTGGTCGCCGAAGCGAATGATCAGCATGTCCTGCGAATCAGCCCAGGCTGCCGCCACGCGCATCCACACGGCAATCTTTGTCTGCACTGCGGCGTCCTGCCAGTGTCCGACCACCACTTTGCGGTTCTTTCGCATCCGCGTGACGATATGCCCGAACTCGCGGTCGCCGTGCGCCGACTGATTCAGGTTCATAAAATCCATGTCCATCGTGTCCCAGGGTATTTCCCTGTTAAACTGCGTATGGAAGTGAAGCAAGGGCTTGCGCAATTCCTGCAAGCCGTGAATCCACATCTTGGCAGGGCTGAACGTATGCATCCATGTGACGATGCCGATGCACCGCGCGTCGTTGTTCGCCGCCTTGAACGTCGCCGTCACTTCCCTTTCCGAGTTCACCGTGCCTTTGTAAACCACCTTGACCGGAAGGTTGCCGGAATCATTCAATCCTTTCACCATTTCGTTGGAGTGCGCGTCTACGGCGACTACCGCATCGCCGCCATACAGCAGTTGCGCTCCCGTTACAAACCAAATTTCATAATTCTCAAACATTGTATTCTCTATTTTTATTATTAATTAATCGTTATTTAAAATCTTGAATTTCACTGTCCGTAATAAGCTTCGTCCCCGTGCTTGCGTCTGAAATGCTTTTCAATCAGTAGCGGATTCATCGTCGGATGCGGATTGATGGCGAACGTAATGGCTGCCATTTTCGCCACCTGTTCCATTACTGCGGCGTTATGCACGGCGTCGTACACGTCTTTTCCCCACGCAAAGGGGCCATGATTTTTCACCAGCGCTCCGGCCGTGTGCATGGGATTCAGCGACCGGAACCGCTTCACGATGACGTTTCCCGTCTCCTGTTCATACGCGCCGTGCATCACTTCCGCCTCGGTCATGTTGTCCGTACAGGGGATGGCTTCATAGAAATAATCGGCGTGTGTGGTTCCGATATTCGGAATATCCCGTCCGGCCTGCGCCCATGCCGTAGCATAGGTGGAATGTGTGTGAACTATGCCTCCCACATCCTTAAAGGCTCTGTAAAGTACAAGGTGCGTCGCCATGTCGGACGACGGTTTCAGGCAGCCTTCCATCACGCGGCCTTCCAAATCGACGACCACCATGTCGGAGGCCTTCATCCCGTCGTACGGCACACCGCTCGGCTTGATGACCACGAGACCTTTCTCGCGGTCGATGGCCGAAGCATTTCCCCACGTGAAAATCACCAGTCCATGTTTCACCAAATCAAGATTCGCACGGCACACGTCTTCTTTCAACATTTCCAGTGTCATATTCTTACTGATTTCGGTACATACGGTACGCCTGTCGTCCACCGCACTGCAAAACAGATGCTTTTCACACATTTGATATTGCTCTGCCGTGTATGACAGGCTTATATCCATAAGCCCCGTTATAAAGTTTTGCAATATTAACAAGATATTGCGAAACTGATGCATGAGACGGATATGTTTTTAAACATGTTTTTCGAAAATCCAAACTCGATGATTCCGGAAAAAACCGTGCAGACAGAATTTTGGTTGGTAAAGCCGGCAGAAAACCATATCTTTGCCTGCACAAAGCGAAAAAAAAGACATGAAAACTCTGTTATTTACAATGATTGCGTGGAGTTGCGCGAATGCATCCCATGCCGGCGATCTGATGATGAAAATCGACAGGCGCTACCTGAACCTGCCCGTCTCGCAGAAGGCCGGGAGGAAACAGATGACCCTCAGCGCGGACGGGCTGCCGGACAGAACCTTTGTCATTCGGCTGTCTGCCGAGCCGGATTACTGGGTGTTTTGCGACGTGACCGCCTTCCGAGGCAAAACGCTTCGCATCCGCTTCGACGGCGACCCCGCGGGACTGGACAAAATCTATCTGGCCGACCGGATTGCCGGCCATGACAGCCTCTACCGAGAGACGAATCGGCCGCAACTGCATTTCTCGTCGCGCAGAGGATGGAACAACGACCCTAACGGCTTAGTCTTTCACGAAGGTGAATACCACATGTTTTACCAGCACAATCCCTACGAGCGCGAATGGGAGAATATGCACTGGGGACATGCCGTCAGCCGCGACCTGATTCACTGGGAAGAACTGCCCGTCGCGCTTTATCCCGACAGGCTCGGCACTGCGTTTTCAGGCTCCGTCGTCATCGACAGCGACAATACCGCCGGATTCAACGCGGAAAAAACACCTGCTATGGTGGCCATCTACACGGCCGACAGTCCCGACAGGCAAGTCCAATGCCTGGCATACAGCCTCGACAAGGGCAGGACATGGACAAAATATGCCGGTAATCCGGTCATCGACTCGAAGGAGAAATGGAACAGCAAGGACACGCGCGACCCAAAAGTCTTCCGACACGCGCCAAGCGGGAAATGGGTGATGGCGCTCAACGAACGCGACGGACATTCCATCTACACCTCCGCAAACCTCAAGGAGTGGACGTTCGAAAGCCACGTCACCGGCTTCTGGGAATGTCCCGAACTGTTCGAACTGCCGGTCGACGGCGATTCCCGCAACACCCGCTGGGTGATGTATGGCGCCTCGGGAACCTACATGATCGGACAATTCAACGGAAAAAAATTCACCCCCGAAAGCGGCAAGCACTACTATACCGCAGGCGCCATCTACGCCGCCCAGACGTTTACGAACATTCCTGCGTCAGACGGGCGAAGGATACAAATCGGCTGGGGCAAAATCTCGCACGGCGACATGCCGTTCAACATGATGATGCTCCTGCCCACCGAACTCACGCTACGGACAACAAAAAATGGCATCAGGCTTTTCAGCCGCCCTGTAAGGGAAATCGACCGGCTCCAGGAAAACTGCCTGACCCGGGAAAAACTCACGGTCGAACAGGCCAACAGCCTTCTCGAACCCTTCGCACAGGCTGACGCCCTGCGTATCAGGGCGCGCATCAAACTCTCGCACGCAACCTCCGCCGGATTAAGTCTGAACGGGCAGACACTGCTCGACTACGACTTGAACTTTAACCTGCTGAACAGTGTCTTTTATTCGCCCGACGACATGACTTCCCTGGAACTCTCCGTCGACATGATTATCGACCGGACGTCCGTCGAAATCTTTGTCGACGGCGGTGCTCACTCCTGTGCGTTGCAAAGAGAACTCGCTCCGAAAAACCGCGATGGATTTCGTTTTCAGGGAAATAATCCCGAAATACTGTCACTGGAAGTCTGTAACATGAAATCCATATGGAACCCGTGAAGGTTGTTGTCTTTACGAGTGAAGCAATCCGGTTTTTCCCTTAACCTGATGACATTGAGCCAAACTCCGTCCGAACGGGCAGGGCAAACGCATCTTAATTTATTAGGATATTCAAAAGATAATCGTTATTCCATCCGGCATCGAGTCTTTTACCTTTGACGCTTCTTTTGCGCGACTGTTCATTCTTAACCAGATTG
>JAISXP010000119.1 GCA_031270465.1 Tannerella sp.
TTTTTGTCGGCGGGAACCCAGTCGTTTCCGGAAAAAGTTGTCGGAGGTTGCACATTACGATACCAGCCCGTTTCCCTGTCTAAGAAAGTATCGTTGAATTTGGCTTTGATTCGTTCGGCATGAGCGGCGTATTTTTCGGCAATATCTTTTTTGCCGAACATACGGGCATAAGCGGCTACACGTTCGTTCATCCAAAAATATCCTGCCGTCGAAGTCTGTTCCACCGAGGTGAGGTTACCGCGGACTTGCAGCCAGTCGCCCAGCGACCAGTACACGAGGTCGTCCTGCGCGGTCGAGGCCACAAAATCCGTGTAGCGCATCATGGCGTCGAAAGCGTGGGCAATGAGGGACGTGTCGCCGGTCATTGCGTAGAGATTTTCGACAAGCAGGAAAATGCTGCCTCCCCACCACGGGTCGTCCCATTCGAAAGGTTTGCCGTCGGGGTAGGTAAACGACCATCCTGCCGTCGGCACAATTGCGGCAATGTGTCCCGACGGTTCCTGCGCGTCGATAAAGTCCTGTATATTTTTTCTGACAAGATTCGTTGCATCGAAGTAATAGAGGTAAGAGGGTACGGCGAATCCGGCGTCGCCCGCCCAGCCCATCTTTTCGCGGGTGGGTTCTTCGGAAATCATTCCGTGAGCGCTGTTGTGGAAAGTGCGTCGGACGGCGTGATACAGTTGATTGAGTTTCGTGTCGGACGAGGAGAATTTTCCCGTCACGGGCAAGTCGGAATGAACGCTCTTCGCTTTGATGTCGTCGGCGGACGGTTTTTGTTTCAATCCGCTTATCTGCACATAACGAAAACCGTGATAGGTAAAGCGCGGCTCGAAATATTCGTCGCCGTCGCCGTTGAGGATAAATCGCTCCTGCTGAAACCGTCCGTCGGTATGCGAATGACTGTATTCGGTATTGAGCGTTCCGTCGTCGTGCAGCATTTCGTTATAGTCGCACACTACAACCTGTCCGCGCTCGCCTTTTACGCGCAGGGCAATCCATCCGGTCATGTTCTCGCCGAAATCGACAAGATAGACGCCCGGTTTCGGTTCTGAAATCCGTACCGGCGCAAATTCTTCGGCTACCCGCATCGGCGGACAGAATTGCGCTTTGAGCGTTCCCGCCGGAGCCGGAACGGTTTCCGGACGTTTCCAGTTACTGTCGTCGAAGTCTGTTTTGTTCCAGTTTGTCTGTTCCTGAGTGTGGTCGATGGTTTCGCCGCCGCGTATGCTGTTGTAAGTAATCTCTCCATAACGCCATCGCCAACTGTCGTCGGTTGCAATCACTTCTTTTTCGCCCGACGCGTATTCTATAACCAGATTCATCAATACTTTTGGCGGCGTTTTCCACCATGCGTTATGTGTTTGAAACAAATCGCGATCAGGCAAACTGTAGAACCCGTTGCCAAGTATAATGTCCAGCGTATTGGCGCCCTCATGCAGGAGCGGGGTTACGTCGTGCGCGGCGTAGTAAACCAGACGCTGATAATCGGAAAATGCGGGATCCATGACCTGCGTTCCCGCCTTGTCGCCGTTGATGTACAGTTCGTAGTATCCAAGTCCGCAGATAAACGCCGTCGCTTTTTTGACTTTCCGTGCGACCGTCGTGTTTTTTCTCAGATAGACGGCAGAAGTGTCACCCGGCCGATAAATCGCATCGCTTTTCCATGAACCAAGAAGAAACGTGCGTTTATCGGATACTTCCGCATAACGGTTCGAAATCCATTTTCCCTGCCATTCCGCCGGCGAGAGTATGCCCATCGACCAGCGCGCCGGTTCGCTCCACGTCGAGGCTTTGCCCTGTTCGTCCCAGATCTGCACTTTCCAGTAATAATATTGTGCTGTGTGCAGTGCCGGCCCGGCATATCGCACCTGCTGACTTTGCGACGATGGCGTTTTTCCGCTGTCCCAGACGTCGCCTTTGTTTCGCTTCAACGCTTCAAGACTGCCGGCAACGATAATCCGGTATGCCGACTGATTCACTGCCTGCCGTTCCGAAACAATCTGCCAGCCAAGAGCAGGATTCGGTATGTCGATTCCCAATGGCTCATGCGCATATTCGCAGGTCAGGTTTTGCAACAAAATGTCGCTTTTACCGGCATACAGGCATGATTGAATCATCATTGCCGGCAATAAAAGTAAAAATATTCTTTTCATATTTTACATATACCTCGATATACCAAACTTCTTCTCATGCGCGATAGCTATCTTCAACGCATCGAATGCAACCAGCGTATGATAATTGTGTAACGTTTCCGCAAAGTGCTCATTTATAAAAGCAAGTTTCTCTTGTGCTGAAGCATTTTCGGCGACCGTCGCATACCCGTATTTCTCAATGAAATCGAAAATGTCACTGAGTGGATGTTTTTCTTTACTCATTTTTTATCCTCCAATTTTTTGACTTATGTAAATTTTGTTCTGTCATGTTATGTATCATTATTTTTGATCAGAATTTACTGAATTAAAGAATTAACAGAATTTTGATGGTCATTTAATATCTCCATTCTGCAACCGGGCTGTCGTCCCGAAAAGGCAATTCCCAGAAGAAGGATTTTTCCCGAATATTTATTGTAATAACGACGGTCGTGTATCTGCTTCATCGCTTCTTTGAGCAGCGTGTCGAT
>JAISXP010000057.1 GCA_031270465.1 Tannerella sp.
ATTGCCGATTCTCTGAACTGCATCATTCTGGCGCCGCAGGCGCTTCCCGAACAAAACGAAATGCTTGTCGGCGAATCCGAAGTTTTAAACTTGATTCTGGGGAAAAAGATAAATCTGGATGCCGTATGGGGATGCGGACTAAAAGTCAGAGTCGTTATTTTTGGCGGCATTGTACTGCTCGACGCAGAACTGAATGAAAGCGTGGACGATGTGGATTTCATCCGCACGATCATAGAACAGACACTGAACGAACACGCCATGCCTGCGCAAAACATCTTCCTCGCAGGCACGTCGATGGGCGGATACATGGCCTATCAATTTGCCCTGCGACAGCCGGTCAAACTATCGGGCGTCATCTCCATTGCCGGCTCGATGGGGCTGGCCGTCAAAGGAATGGACAACCGGTTCAAGACGCCTGTCTGCGATTTCCATAGCGTAACGGACGAAGTCGTACCCTATGCGGGCATGTATCTCGAAGGCAGCGACGTCACCGTTTCGCTGGCTCAAAACAAGGACGACGTCATCCGTTACTGGGCGGAGACCAACGAGGCAGGAACGCCGGTAGCCGAAAACGTCGATTACTATCCTTCGACCAATGGCATTACAGTCGAAAAAATCACCCGTCCTCATCCTGAAAACGAGGTTGTTCACTACAAGATAAACGGCGCGACACACAGCTATTTTTTCCGCAGGGAGAACGGAGACTGCATGGATTACGTCGAGGAAATCGGTAAATTCATCGCGTCTCATTCAATAAGATATCCTGACGGAAAGGCACATATTGACGAAAAACAGAACATCGTATATCCCAATCCTGTGCACGACGTCGTCTATTTCGGATATGCCGACGGAGATGTTTCCGTATATGACCTGACGGGAAAACTCATCTTGTCCGCACCCTTCCATTCGGGACGTCTGGACATTTCTGCCTTGAGGCAAGGCATGTATATTCTCCATATCCGATCAGGGAAATATGTGCATTCGGCGAAAATGTTGAAGCGATAAACGTATGTCGGCGACACATAATCACTTGAGGTATTTTTTTTGCATTCCGGAATTTAGTGGAAAACCCGAGATCCGTAACAAAAAAACATCTTTTTCCGCAAGGAATGCAGCGATTGTATCATGCGTATTCTCCGCATCGGCCGGTGAAATGTGTGCATACAAAAACAGACAACATGATAAACATTTGTATATCAAGACGCAACCATTTGATTTATGGAACATTACTGTATAACTAATGCGACACCGGACAGTACGTTGCTGGCCGGCATTCGGGACATTTACGAAACTTCGTTTCCAGCGGATGAGCGGCGGCATTTCGACGACGTTATCCGGATAGCCGAGACCGAACCGGCATTCTGCGGAGACATTTATACGGAAAGCGGCAATGTTTTGGGGTTCATTCTGTCCTGGCGTTTCTCATTCTTCCGTTATGCGGAACATTTTGCCGTTTGCCGCGACATGCGTGGAAAAGGTTATGGACGAACGATTTTTGCCGATTTTCTTATACATTCCGACCGGCCTGTAGTGTTGGAAGTACAGCCTCCCGAAGGTGAAACAAGCCGTCGCCGTATTCGTTTTTATGAAAGTTTCGGACTGATACGCTCATCTATTCTATACCTGCAACCGCCATACAGCCCCGACAAACATCCCGTGCCACTGTCTTTGATGAGTTTCGGCAATATTGATTTGGAAAAGCAGTTCGACGATGTGCGGAATACGCTCTACAGCGAAGTCTACGGAGTGAAAGAATAGAAACAAATATGAGCAATATACGCAAATTCATGAATTTAAGCGATTTATATCATGAATAAAATGTGATTCCGGAGCGACTCGAACGCTCGACCCACAGCTTAGAAGGCTGTTGCTCTATCCAACTGAGCTACGGAACCCCGCGATTGTGGCTGCAAAGATAAGCAAAGGTTTTTATTTCGACAAACCTAAATTTCGTCGGGGGTACATTTCACCGTCGAAACGCAAATCGGCTTGCTATTTTTCAGACACAAAAGTTTCGTACGTGTTGTCCGAATAGAAAACCATTATTCGGAGTACTTTCCTTGCAGGCGTTTCCTTGACTGTTATAAACTCTTTTACAGTCTGTTGTACTGTTTCAACAGGGCGTTTAGCCTCTGTTTCCGGCCGGTTTTCCGTCACTTTTTTTTCTTCAAGCCGAATTTGCGTCGGATTCGCAAACAAATCAGGTAGCCCCTTTGTGGCAGTGCGGGGAACTTCGCCGATTTTAGTACGCCGCATATCGTCCTTGCCCAGCAGCAGCCAATCGGGGCTGATGTCGGGAAAACGCTCCAGTATTTTGATAATAACATCTTTACTTGGTTCGTTTCTGCCTGTCGTGATATGCGAGATGACTGCCCGCTGGATACCGATCTCGTCTGCAAATTTCGATGGCGAAAATCCTTCCGTTTCCATTAACTGGATGATTCTGTCTTTCATTGCCGTTATGTTTAATAATAAAATTTATGCCAAAATGTCAGCAAACAAATGCACATTCATTCGATTTACAAATATATATAACAATATTGAATCTGCAAAATATATTTGTATATTTAGAACGAATACAAAAGTATATAGAATTGTATACAACAATAAATCAACATGCGTAAATTCATCTGCTATCTGTTTATCGGAGATTCAAGAATCACTTTCAATTTTCGAAATAAAATATTGGTTCTTATTGACTTATTCGTAAAAAAAGGCTTTGAACGGCCTGATTTCAGGCAAAATTCGCGAATCCGAAGGATATATATTAAAGTAATACTTCATGAAATATATAATACAATACTGGAAAATAAGAATATATACAATATAATTGAAATGTATTTTGTTATGCTTGATACAAATGTATTTGATGACAAAAGTATTGGGTTTGATTCTTAGATATACATTTGTATTCAAGAATTACATGCCGATTTTATTAACATGTGTAGAATTTCGCTTGTATATGCAATGATGCGGATGCATATTTATGCACTGCATTAAAACCGGTTCGATATGCTACTGTCAATTTGTCTCATTCGGCTTGTTTGGAATAATACATCCGTATACGACGAGCGCGACAATTCGCATACGTGAATTGTCATGTATGTATTGCGGTAAAAATCGGGATTGTGTTGTGGTCAGTGCAGAATTTTGTACAGCAGTTCTTTTATGATGTCGTCATCGGTTGTATGTGATGTTGCACCGTATCCTTTCGAACGAGCGTCAGCAACCCGGATTTCGTGAATGATATCGAAAACCTTTTTGCCGGAAAAATGCCGCAACCCTTCCTTGTAGTCTGTTGTCTGCATGGAATGATGAAAATTGAACATCTTCATGATGGCGCTTTCCGACTTGTCTTCTTCGTAATGACAAATCAACAGGTTGACAAAATAATTAAAAAGCATTGGCAGCGTTTTTTTAACCGGATAAACTTTAGGGTTGCGTCCGAAATGTCGGATAATGCGGTTTGCCTTCAGGACATCTTTTTTTGTAATGGCGTTGACAAGTTCGAAATTGTTGTACTCCTTGCTTATGCCCACATTTGCTTCGACGATTTCGGGCGTAATATGATTTATTGATTTGGCTGACAGCAGAATCTGGAGCTTGTCCAGTTCCCTGAACAGCAGAGACAAATCGTTGCCCAGATGTTCGACCAGCATCCGGACAGACTTTTCGTCAGCCGTTATAGCACGATTTTTCAGTGTGTTATGGATGAAAGTCGGCATCTTGTAGTCGCGAATCTTTTCCGAATCAAATAAAATGCCGTTTTTTTTGACAGTCGCCACAAATGCTTTCTTTTTTTCGCTATTTTTCCCTCCGGTGTCGAATCTGCTGTATTTATAATTGATTACCAATACGGTAGATACCAAAGGTTGTTTCACGTAATTTTCCAGCAGTTCAAGTTCTTTCACCAGCTGGGCTTCGCGAACGACAATCAGACGGCGTTCCGACATCATCGACGGAAACTGCTTTGCAGCATGGATAATATCGACCGCCCTGGTATCCGCTCCGTATAAAACATGCTGATCGAATGCGCGCGAATCTTCGGGCAATACACTGTCAATAAGCAATTCTGTTATCATGTCGATAAAATACGGCTCTTCGCCCATCAAAAAATATACCGGCGCAAATCTGCCGGATTTTATATCGGCGCAAATCGTTTCATACGTGTATGTTTCCTTAGCCATCGTTCAGAACTGTCAATTTTCGGTAAATACTTGTTTTGTTTTCATAAATCATCTATCTTTGGCGAAATAATCGAGCAAATATACGAAATGAATTTGTTAAATCTACCATATTTCGCTCCGAAAATATCGCAAAGAAATGGAAAACGTTTCATTTTCGACCCGATACGCCGGAAACATGTGGCGCTGACACCCGAAGAATGGGTCAGGCAACACTTTGTGAATTATCTGATTACGAAAAAAGGCTACCCGAAGGAACTGCTTGCCAACGAAGTGACCGTTTTGCTGAATAATCAGACAAAACGCTGTGATACAATTGTATACGATTGCAGTCTGAAACCTGTCGCCATTATTGAATACAAGGCGCCGGGTGTCCGGATTACACAGGAAGTTTTTGAACAGATTGCGCGATACAACATTTCGCTGCATGTCGACTGTCTGCTTGTCAGCAACGGACTGGAACATTACGGTTGCCGGATGGATTACGCTAACGCCTCATACGCCTACTTGAAGGAAATTCCTGCATACAACGAACTGACCGGATTATAACTGTACTTGTATGTAATATGATTTTGTACACAGGTTTGCAATTCAAAGATTCAAAAAATCAAAGATGTGACTATTCACGAATTAATCGAAAAAAATATGATTCGAAAAGCAAGAAAAGAAGACGCCGGGGCAATTGCCGCGATATACAATTATTATGTGACGCACACAGCCACCACATTCGAAACCGAACTTGTCTCCGAAGAAGAGATGCGTGAACGGATTATCCGCATTTCGACTGAATACCCCTATTTCGTATACGAAAAAGACCGTTTCATCGTCGGTTACAGTTATGCGACGTTGTGGAAAAAACGCAAAGCCTACAGCCATACGGTGGAATCGACAGTATACGTTTCGCCCGGCCATACGCACGAAGGCATCGGCACAGCGCTTATGCACAGGCTGACGGATGCTTTGCGCCAAATGCACATTCACGCAATAATAGCCTGTATCACTATTCCGAACGACGAAAGCATCGCACTGCACGAAAAACTGGGTTTTACGAAAGCATCGCATTTCAGACAGGTCGGATGGAAATTCGAACGCTGGCTGGATGTGGGCGACTGGCAACTTGTATTCGAAAATCCATGAAAAAATTCAAGAGGGCGGGATGTATTTCAGATTGTGTAAATTTTGTATTTTGAAAACTGAAAGAAACATTGTAACTTTGCATCAAATTAAGATCAACAAGCAAACAGTTTTATGCTTTTATATATATGACAATGAACGACATTCATATCGGAGAAATCATTTGCCGCAAAATGAAGGCGGAAGGGCGAACAAAAAAATGGCTTGCCGAACAGGTAGGCTGCGACCCGAGCAGCTTATGTAAAGCGCTCAAAAAAAATTATTTGGATACAGATTTGCTGTACCGAATCTCCCTGGCCATGCACCACGACTTTTTTTCGTATCTGTCGGCATATTTCAAGGAATGTCAGCAGTACAAACAGGACAAAGGCTAATAATGCCGTTTTATATGCAATATTTACCATAAAACACGCGATTATTGCCATTAAATATGATGGATATACAAGAATTTTGTAGTATCTTTGCCGAAAAGTAAATATATCCGATGTAATTATTGTATGGTAGCAATTGCAGGCTCCGGTTACTTCATGTTTTGGTGATGACCGGCAGGGTGCAATTATTGATTGTATGCCTGAAATTAATGACATCTTATTAAACAAGAATTCAAAAGTTTGTAAAAGTGGACGAATTTATCGAGTCTTTCTCCTTTTTTCTATTCATTATTTTACTGTAACTTTAATAGTAACACCTTTTCGTTTCTTTTGATTAATCTCCCGGCGGCTTACGCCGGGGGATTTTTCGTTTATCGAGCAAAAGACACTCCCTGCGTTGAAATCGTATGGACGGATCACTCCTCCGTGCAGCCAGTCAAAAGAGAAAATAACGCGGCGTACGCTTTTTGTAAGCCTGATAAGCATCACCGAAATGTCCGGAAAGATACTTTTCTTCCTCGATGATTTGCAAATGCATCAATATCACGCCCGCAAGTGAAATAAATATCAAAATCCCGTTGCAAAACGCCACCGCCAGACCGATGTAAATCAAATCAAAGCCCAAAAAGGCAGGGTTACGGCTGTAACGATAGATGCCGTTCGTAACGAGCGATGTCTGTTTGTCAACGGCGATTCCAACGCGCCAGTTGTTGCGAATCGTATACATGGCGATGCAGAAAACGACTAAGCCGAGCCAGGCCAAACCCAGTCCGGCCAGGCGGGAGGATTGCGGTAACTCCCATGCAATCGCCGGATCGGAAATGAACATGCTGCACAACTGGATGAACGCTATCGCGCAGACGCTGCGTTTCAGCATTCTTTCGATGCGCCGCGCCGTTTCGTCCCCGCATCCTGTGGAGAGCATGTCCGTCCGGATGCTTTTTCGTTGCCGGACAAGCATTTTGGCAAGACAGCTGCCGTAGAAGGCCGCCCAGACAATCAATCCTCCTGTTTGAATAAGGTTCATAATCTTCAATCTTGAATCCCGAATCTTGAATCCTGGTTCCCGCAGTTGCCAACATACGTTTCCAGCAGTTTGGCGCGTGGCGAAGGGATGATTTCCAGCCATTGCACAGCAGCAGGGAGGAGGACGGTTTGTCCCTGGCAGACGGTCAGTTCGTTTCCACCATCGTCGCGAATTGTGGCGCGGCCTTCCGTCAGAATATATATGACGAAGGAATCGAGCGTCGCGAAATCTCTTTTAACCGTTTTGTTTACGGATAGCAGACTGGTCGTAAAATACTTGCACTGCACCAGTTGTACGGGGCTGTTTTCGGCAGGCTCGCAGGTTGTACGGCAGTCGGGATACACGGTGTAGTCGATGGCGTCCTTAGCCTGTTCGACGTGCAGTTCGCGGGCATTACCGCGGGCGTCTCTGCGGTCGTAGTCGTAGATGCGATAGGTGATGTTGCTCGTCTGCTGTATCTCGGCGATGAAACAGCCTGAACCGATGGCGTGAACGCGTCCGGCAGGCAGAAAAAACACATCGCCAGCCGTTACCTCGTAGCGTTGCAACACGTCCATGAAACTGTTGTCGGCCACACGGCGCACGTATTCACCGGCATCTATCTGCTGCGAGAAGCCGCTGTAGAGCGCTGCACCGTGAGCCGCCTTTATTACGTACCACATTTCCGTCTTGCCGAACGAGTGATGACGTTTCTGCGCAAGTTCATCGCCGGGATGCACCTGTATCGAAAGATTGTCCTGCGCATCAATGAATTTTATCAAAAGCGGAAACCTTTTTCCAAACTGTTGAAACACTTTTCCGCCAAGCAGTGCGGCGCCGAATGTTTCGATTAAATCGTCTATAGACTGTCCTGCCAGTGCGCCGTTAGCCACAATCGAATAATTGCCTTCAACATGCGAAAGTTCCCAACTCTCGCCGATTGTATCGTTGCCCGGAAGCAGTCTCTTGAAAGGGCGAATGTCTTTTCCGCCCCAAATTTTTTCCTTCAGTAGAGGTTCAAATATGAATGGATACATGATATATTGTTTATATTCGTTTTAAAACCATCGCCGTACGTGCGGGGAGATAGAGTTTCAGCCATTCCTTACCTTCGTTTTCGAACAGAGGGTCGTAGTGCGTCGCGTGTTCCAGCGAGTCGTCAGTCAGTCCGAAGCCGCCGAAACGCGTGTCGTCCGTATTCAGTACGACACGATACCTGCCTGCGGTCGTCAGAAAACCGTAGTCCGCAAACGAACGTTGCGGGTTGAAATTGAAGGCAAACAGAAGATCGTTCCGCATGTAGGCCAGTATCTGGTCGTTGTCGCTGTCCCAAACTTTTTGCAGAGGAACCGCCTGAAAATTCGACACGTTGCGTATTAGCGCCAGCATGGCATGATCGAAATCTCCCAGATAGTGATACTTGAGGTTCATGTCGTCGACAAGACTCCATTGACGACGGGCGTACTTGTACGACCAGCCGTTGCCTTCGCGCGGAAAGTCAATCCATTCGGGATGTCCAAATTCGTTGCCCATGAAATTGAGGTATCCTCCGTTGATAGTGGTAGCCGTCACGAGGCGAATCAACTTGTGCAGAGCGATGCCGCGGTCGACAGTCAGATTCGGATCGTTCACCTGCATGTGCCAGTACATGTCTGCATCGATCAGCCAGAAGATGATGGTTTTGTCGCCCACCAGCGCCTGGTCGTGGCTTTCGGCGTAGCTGACAGTCTTTTCGTCGGTGCGGCGATTGGTCGTTTCCCGCCAGATGGCAGACGGTCGCCAGTCTTCGTCTTTCTTTTCCTTCAACGTTTTGATCCAGAAATCGGGAATATTCATAGACATGCGGTAGTCGAAGCCGTAACCGCCGTCTCCGAGCCTGGCCGCCAGTCCGGGCATGCCGCTCACTTCTTCGGCAATCGTGACGGCGCAGGGATTGACTTCGTGTATCAGCCTGTTTGCAAGCATCAGATATGTAATGGCATCATCGTCTTGACGGCCATTGTAGTAATCGTCGTAGCAGGTAAAAGCCTCGCCCATGCCGTGACTCAGGTACAGCATCGACGTGACGCCATCGAAACGAAACCCGTCGAAACGGTATTCTTCGAGCCAGAACTTGCAGTTGGACAGGAGGAAATGCAGTACTTCATTCTTGCCGTAGTCGAAGCAGAGTGAATCCCACTGGCGGTGTTCTCTCCGCTCTCCCGCATGAAAATACTGATATGGCGTGCCGTCGAAGCGTCCCAGCCCTTCGATTTCGTTCTTGACGGCATGACTGTGAACAATATCCATTATCACGGCAATGCCCATACTGTGTGCGTCGTCAATGAGATGTTTCAACTCGTCGGGCGTACCGAAGCGCGACGAGGCGGCAAAGAAACTGCTCACGTGATAGCCAAACGAACCATAGTAGGGATGTTCCTGTATCGCCATGATTTGTATTGCGTTGTATCCATTTTTTGCGATACGTGGCAGCACTTGCGTACGAAAGGCTTCGTATGTACCGGTTTTTTCTTCCGGCGTTGCCATGCCGATATGGCATTCGTAAATCAGCAACGGCGAAGCGTCGGGCTTGAACTGCCTTTGCGTAGATACGTACGGGACGGGCGGATCCCATACCTGAGCCGAAAAAATCTTGGTATGTTCGTCCTGTACCACGCGGCGACACCATGCGGGGATGCGTTCGCCGCAGCCTCCCTCCCACTCTATCAGCAGCTTATACAGATCTTCGTGATGTAAGGTGTCTACGGGCAGCGCGATTTCCCAGTTACCGTTCTCTTTCCGGCAGAAACGAAAATCTTCGCTTTTCTGCCAGCCGTTGAATACCCCAATCAGGTAAACAGCTGTGGCATTGGGTGCCCATTCGCGCAAGACCCAGCCTTCGGGCATCCTGTGCAGCCCGAAATACAAATGACCCGATGCGAATCCCGCCAGCGTCTGCCTGCCGCCGGTAAGTTCCGCTTCCTTCTCGACCGCATGTACATATCGGCCTTCAATAGCCTCACTGTATGGCGTTAACCAGGGATCGTCCGTTATCAGTTTAAGTTTCTTCATCATACTTCCCGTTTAATAAAATGCCTCGAATCCATCAGCAAAGATAAAGGTTTCCAGACAAACGGCAAACGCGAATGCATTTTTTTATGCAAACAGGCTTTGAAAAACCGAGCCTTCGCAGTATTAATATCGAAGGCAATGGATTGTGAAAATTCTCAATATTCGCGATTAAACAGGAACACACAAATCTGCCGGCGCCGTTTTGGAGGTAACCTGCATCTTGCGCTTCGGCGACGGTTACGGGCTTTACGGCAACCGTCACCGAAAAACTCATCGCATCACGGCCGGCAAAAAAACATGCAGAATCACGATCGTCTTGTAAATCCTGTAAAAAAACGCAGTTAAGACGGAAATTTTTTGCCATCTTTGTGGTTTCATAAAAAATGACAGTGATGGAAACGAAGAAATACAAACGGCGACCTTCATGGTATTTCGGATTTAAACGGTTTTGTCCGGCAGCCCCGTAAACAGATTATTTTCGTCTCCGACGGGGCGTTATATGATTATATGAGACCGGATTAAATAACCGGGGGCGAATATCGCAAAACGATACCCGCCCCCTCGTGCGCCTGGGAACGCATCCCCGGCGCCACAAAAGTACAAACTATTTTTTAAACAGCAAATTTTTTTCGTATGAATTTACATGAATTTGAAATCAAACTGACAAAGAAAATGAAAGAAGTCCGGGGTTTTGCCGACTATATTGCCCCGGTGGTGGCCGGCAAAGAATCTTGAATTTTTGAATTTCGAATCGGCGCATTGCAAAAAAACATGTCGACTGTTTCATGTTTTTTACGGAGATATTGCTAACTTTGCAACCGAAAAAATCCCCACAAACGGCGAAACAGGGGATTATACAACGAAAATGACGAAAAAGAAAACAAAGAAAAAACGTCAGGACGAAAGTGATGTAGACAGTTTTTTGGAATCGCTCGGTTCGTTTTTTGCGAGCGACCGTATGCGTTTTTTATGCGGACTGCTCCTGAACTTCCTCGTGGCATACACAGGTATCACGATGATTTCCTTTCTTTATACGGGAGGAACAGATCAGAGTGCCATTGAGCATATTCCCCTCAAGGATTTGCTTTCCAACCGCGGACAGGTGGCCAATTGGGGAGGCGTCTGGGGTGCATTTCTGTCCGATTTGCTGATAAACCGCGGATTCGGCCTCCCCTCCTTCCTCTTGCTTTTCTTTGTCGGCTCGATGGGTTCCAAACTGATGGGGATGTACAGGCAATCTCTCATCAAACGCTTTCTGCTGTGCAGTTTCATCATGCTGTGGTGTTCGCTGTTCCTGGCTTTTGCTTTCACCGAATATTTCGGCAATTCGTTTCTTTTCCTCGGCGGGCGGCACGGATGTTTCCTCTCCGACGCGCTGATAAAAAGCATCGGGAAGCCGGGCACTGTCCTTCTGCTGTTCGTTACTTTCCTGATCATCGCCATGTTGCTCAGCAGAAAGGTCATGCCTTTCCTGCAAAAACTCTTCACCTTTGCGTGGGTACGTAAAATCAAGCTGCCGGCAGCAGGGAAAAAGCAGCCTGAGACGGTCGCCGGAACCGTTGCCGGAAACACGCCCGACGATCGCACGGGAGAAGACGGGGATGACAATGACGACGACAGTAAAGAAGAAGATGATGAATATGTGAACGATGATGACGACGAAGACAATATTTACAGCACTGCGGACAACGACAATGAATATTTTGTAATCGATGTGCCTGTAGACGACGATCCGGAAGGCCGCGATTACGATCTCTCGAAACTGGGCACATACGACCCGCGTCTCGACATATCGAACTACCATTTTCCGCCGCACGACCTGCTAAAAAAATACGACGCTTCGGAAAATCAGGTGAACATGGACGAACAGAACGAAAACAAGCATCGCATCGAACAGACGCTGGCGAACTTCGGCATCAGCATCGCATCGATCAAGGCCACTGTAGGACCTACGCTCACGCTCTACGAAGTCATCCCTGCCCAGGGCGTCCGCATCGCCAAAATACGCAACCTCGAAGACGACATCGCGCTGAGCCTCGCCGCGCTGGGAATCCGCATCATTGCGCCCATGCCCGGAAAGGGTACGATCGGCATCGAAGTCCCCAACAAGGACGCGCAGATTGTTTCCATGTCGTCCGTGATTGCTTCGCGCAAGTTTATCGAAAGCAAATACGATCTGCCCGTTGCTCTCGGACGGACGATTACGAACGAAATCTTCATGTTCGACCTCTGCCGGATGCCGCACCTGCTGATGGCAGGCGCCACGGGACAAGGCAAGTCGGTCGGCCTGAACGCCATCATCACATCGCTGCTCTACAAAAAACATCCCGCCGAACTCAAATTTGTGCTGATAGATCCCAAGATGGTGGAATTCAACATTTATGAAAGCATCGAACGGCACTATCTCGCCAAACTGCCGGACGGGGACAAGGCCATCATCACCGATTTCACGAAAGTGATACATACGCTGAACTCCCTGTGTCGCGAAATGGACGAACGCTACGAACTGCTGACCAAGGCGCACGAACGCAACATAAAGGACTATAACGAAAAATTCATCAATCGCCAGTTGAATCCCGAAAAGGGGCACAAGTTCATGCCCTACATCATAGTGATTATCGACGAATTTGGCGACCTTATCATGACGGCAGGAAAAGATATTGAGATGCCGATAGCGCGCATTGCCCAAAAAGCAAGGGCGATAGGCATACACATGATCATCGCCACGCAGCGTCCGTCTACCAATATCATTACCGGCACCATCAAGGCGAATTTTCCTGCGCGGGTGGCCTTCCGCGTTTCGTCGATGATCGACTCGCGCACGATTCTGGATTCGCCGGGTGCAAACCGGCTGATCGGGCGCGGCGACCTGCTGTTTTCACAGGGCAGCGAAGTGACGCGCGTACAGTGCGCCTTCGTAGACACGCCCGAAGTCGAAAGTATTGCCGAGTTTATCGGCCGGCAACCAGGATATCCGACAGCGTTCATGCTGCCCGAATACGTGCCCGATGGCGACGATCGATTGTCGGGAGGCGACGACCTTTCGGAACGCGACCCGCTGTTCGACGAAGCCGCCCGCATGATCGTAATACAGCAGCAAGGCTCGACCTCGCTGATTCAGCGCAAATTTTCCATCGGTTACAACCGCGCCGGCCGGCTGATGGATCAGTTGGAACATGCCGGCATCGTAGGTCCGGCCGACGGCAGCAAGGCACGGCAGGTACTGGTGTTCGACGAGTATACGTTGGAACAGAAGCTTAAAAATATGAAATGATGAAACGTTTTCTCTGTATATGTTTGTATTTATTTGTTTGTCTGGCTACTGCACAGGCTCAGAAGGCCGAAGGCATCTTTGGCAAGGCCGCGGCGGCATACGAAAATGCAAACGGAATATCCGCATCGCTTGCGGTGAATATCCGCATCGGAAAACAGGGTAACCCGGAAAGTTTCGAGGCGACCATCGATATGAAAGGCGACAGGTTTCGCCTGATCACGCCCGACATGCGCACCTGGTACGACGGAAAGACGCTGTGGACATACATGGCGCGTACGAACGAAGTTAATATCACCAGCCCGTCGGGCGACGAACTGGAATCCGTCAATCCGATGATATTGCTTCGTCGCTATGAAAAAGGCTTCAAACTGTCGTACTCCGGCGAAAGCACATCCGACCTCGGCAAGATGGCGGACGACGTGAAGCTCGTCTCCAAAGGGGACAGCGACATCGAGGAAGCCGATCTGCAAATCGACCGCGCCTCGTCGCTTCCCGTTCGGATTTCGGTTGTGATGAAAAACGACATCAAAAGCGTTATCCGTATCAGCCGTATGAAAACGGGCGTCAATCAGCCCGAATCAGTCTTCGTATTCAATGCGGCTGATTATCCGGATGTGCTGGAAGTGGATTTGAGGTATTAATTCAAAATTCAGGATTTAAGATTTAAAAATTATGGAAATGGAAAAAATACATTGTTTGATTGTCGGTTCGGGGCCTGCGGGCTATACGGCAGCTATTTATGCGGCGCGCGCCAATCTCGCGCCTGTTCTGTACGAGGGCATTCAGCCGGGCGGACAGTTGACCGCCACAACCGACGTCGAAAATTTCCCCGGCTACCCGCAAGGCATCGGAGGGCTGGAGATGATGGAAGACTTGAAAAAACAGGCTGCGCGTTTCGAGACGGATATCCGGCCGGGTATCGTCACGGCTGTTGATTTGTCCGCCACGCCGTATAAAGTGACCATCGACGGCGAAAAAACGGTTGAGACCGAAACCTTGATTATCGCGACAGGCGCGTCGGCAAAATACCTCGGCCTGGCAGACGAGCAGAAGTATGCCGGCATGGGCGTATCGGCCTGCGCCACGTGTGACGGGTTTTTCTACCGCAACAAGCGCGTGGCCGTCGTCGGAGGCGGCGATACAGCCTGCGAAGAAGCGCTCTATCTGTCCGGGTTGGCTTCTCATGTTTACCTGATTGTGCGCAAGCCTTTTCTGCGAGCATCCAAAGTGATGCGGCAAAGAGTGCTCGATACGCCCAACATCGAAGTGCTGTTCGAGCATAATACCGTCGGGCTGTTCGGAGAAAACGGCGTCGAAGGCGCCCGTTTAGTCAGGCGAAAAGGCGAACCGGACGAAGAACAGGTCGAAATCGCCATCGACGGTTTCTTTCTTGCAATCGGACATACGCCCAATTCGGACATCTTTAAACCCTGGCTCGAAACGGACGAAAACGGCTATATCGTGACCGAACCCGGTATGCCCCGCACACGCATCGCAGGTGTGTTTGCCGCCGGCGACGTGGCCGACCCGGTATACAGGCAGGCCATCACGGCGGCGGCAAGCGGCTGCAAGGCAGCAATCGAAGCGGAGCGTTATCTGACAATGAACCATACATTAAAATAAATACGTAACAGTTATGAACAGATTGTTCTTTTTAATTGCAACCGGCTGTATGTTATGCCTGCCCCTGATGGCGCAGGACAGAGCGGAAATTGTCGCGCACCGCGGATACTGGCAGTCGCGCGGCTCGGCGCAAAATTCGGTTGCGGCGCTCGAGGGTGCAGACAGGATTCGCGTGTACGGTTCGGAATTTGACGTGCATCTGACGGCAGACAACGTGCTCGTAGTGCATCATGACGCCACAGTCGAAGGCGTCGACATTCAGAAATCGCCATACGCCGCCATCAAGGATATTGCGCTTGCCAACGGAGAGAAAGTCCCTACCCTGCGCGAATATCTGGAAGCCGCCAAACGCACGAACATGCGCCTTGTTTTTGAACTAAAATCTCATGCTACGCCCGAACGCAATCGCGAGGCGGCGCGCATCGCAGTCGAATCGGTGAAGGAAAAGAAACTGATGCACCGCACGGAATTTATTACCTTCAACATCGACGCGGGAAAGGAATTTGTGCGCCTTGCGCCCGAAGCCGATGTGTACTACCTCAGTGGCGACCTGCCGCCCGACGAACTGAAAAGGCTGGGCTTCGCAGGGCTGGATTACCATTACGACGTGATGCGGAAACATCCCGAGTGGTTCGGACAGGCCAAGGCGCTGGGACTGGGCATCAATGTGTGGACAGTGAACGATACGACGCTGATGCGGGAAATGATCGACGCCGGAGCGGATTTTATCACGACGGATATTCCGCACGACGCACTGATTTTCGTATCATCGCCGAACAGATAACAAGTCAGCAATGAGGGAGATTACTGTCGGGTTGATAATGTTTTTTCTGTTGAGCGGGCGAATGGTTGCAGCAGACAATGACTGTCCGAAACACGAGATACGGGCGGTGTGGCTCGCGACAATCTACGGTCTTGACTGGCCAAGTCGCCCGGCTACCGGCGAAGATGGCTGGATTCGCCAGCAGCAGGAGTTGTGCGCCATGCTCGACCGCCTGAAAGAAGCGAACTTCAATACCGTCTTCGTACAGGCGCGTTTGCGCGGCGACGTCATTTACCGCTCTGCCATCGAACCCGTAGCCAAAGTTTTTACGGGAACGTACGGCTTGCTGCCCGGATACGACCCGCTGGCGTTTGTGATTGACGAATGCCACAGGCGGGGGATGGAATGTCATGCCTTTTTCGTCACTTTTCCCGTCGGCTCGTTAAAAATCATAGACGAACAGGGCAGTCTGTCCGTGGTGAAACAGCGACCGCATCTCTGCCTGAAATACAGAAACGAATGGTATCTCGACCCCGGCCTGCCCGAAACGGCGGACTATATCCTTTCGCTCGTGAAAGAAATCGTCGACAACTACGACGTCGACGGCATCCAGTTCGATTACATCCGTTACCCCGGCAAAGTTTTTCCCGACGAAAACAGCTACAGGGTATACGGCCAGGGACGGACGCTCGAAGACTGGCGGCGCGAGAACATCAACCGTTTGATGGCGCGCATCAGCGAACGGGTGAAGAGTGTAAAGCCATGGGTGCAGGTAAGCAGTTCGCCCGTCGGGAAATATCGCAGATATGCATCGACGCCCAACGCCGGATGGACGGCCTACGACGACGTCTATCAGGACCCCCGCGTATGGCTGGAAGCCGGCCACCACGACATGATCGTGCCCATGATGTATTTCCACCGGAACGAATTTGACCCTTATCTCGACCACTGGCTCGATCAGGCAAAATCGCGTAACATGGTCGTGGGACTGGGCGCCTACCGGCTGAACAGCAGTGAAGGCGACTGGGACCTGTCCGAAATCAGCGGCCAAATCGATCATCTGCGCCGGCACGGTGCGGACGGATGCGCCTTTTTCCGCGCCCGCTTTGTGGTCGACAACGAGAAAGGCATTTACACGCAACTGAAGAATCATCATTTCAGGTATCCCGCGCAGCTCCCGCCCCTGACGTGGATGAATGAAGCAGACCGGCAGCCTGCCGCACCGCACGAAATCAGAGTTATACGCGAAGGAAACCGCCTGAAACTGTCGTGGGACACGTTGCCCGGTAACTGCACGTATACCGTATACTATTCGCTGACCGACTCGCTCAACACCGAAAAGGCACAGTCCATTCTGGCAACCGGTCTGCGTGATAGCGAACTTTCCGTCATCGTCAACGGAGAGGCCGAACGCGGATACCTCTTCTCCGTCACCGCCTCGAATCGCTACCGGGTGGAGAGCCGGCCTTCGTACGAAACATATTATTATTATTCCGAATATGAAAAATGAAAATGAACAACCGAAAGAGGTGAAACACAGGAATGTAGTCAGCTGGCATGTGTTGTACACGTCTTCGCGCATGGAAAAGAAAGTGAAGACGGCGCTGGACGAACGGAATGTCGAAAACTACCTGCCGCTGCACAAGTCGCCCAGCGTCTGGTCCGATCGCATCAAGATAATCGACAAGCCGCTGTTTCCGTCGTACATCTTCGTCAGATGTCGTGAAAACATCCTGCGCAAGTTACCTCAAATCTACGGGGTATCCAAGATTCTATACTGTAACGGAAGACCGGCCATCGTTCGCCAGAAAGAAATCGACGCCATCCGCATATTCCTCAAACATGCGGCCGAACGTTCACTGTGCATAGGCGAAGAAGCCGAAATACTGAGCGGCCTGATGAAGCACGTTTCGGGAAAAGTCCGGAAAATAGAAAAAAAATACCTCCTGCTGTTTATCGAACCGCTCGGCGCCACCGTCAGCGTGAACCTGAAGAACGTAGCGCCGACAAACAGAATCAAGTGACGGCGTATAATCTCGAATGTTTTCGTATCTTTGCAGAAATAAAAAAAACAGAATATAATGAAAAACAAAATTACATTATCACGTCGCACATTTATCAAGTCGGGGATTGTGCTGACGGCTGGAATCCCGTTCATGCAGTCATGCGGGTATCTCGATGGAAAAAAGAATGCTTCGTCTGCTTCCGGCGATTTGTATACCCTGTTTCAAACTCCTCCGGATACATCCAAACCATTCGTAAGATGGTGGTGGAATGGCGACAAGCTGTCGGAGAAAGAAATTCTTCGCGAACTGGACGTAATGAAAGAAGCTGGAATAGGCGGAGTGGAAATCAATCCGATTGCCTTCCCGGGAGGAGACGATCTGGGCATCCCGTCGCTCCGGTGGCTCAGTCCCGAATGGATTGAGATGGTGAAAACAGCCCTGAAAGGCGCGGAAGAGCGCAGCATTACATGCGACATCATTGTCGGTTCGGGATGGCCTTTTGGCGCCGAATATCTCGAAAGAGAAGAACAAAGCCAGTTACTCACCATAGCCAGCCGGGAGGTGAAGGGAAAGGGTCGCGTCAGCCTCGAAGTGGCGGAACTGCTGAAGGACGCGGCGCCCACGATTCATTCCGGATACAGCGGCGCCACCAGCGAGTTGTATTCCCTGTGGCTGGCGCCGATACAGATGGATACGTTTGCTCCCGCACTCCCCGTCCCCTTCACGCCGGGCGACAGCCATGTCACCGCCGACGTTCCGGAAGGCGAATACATCCTGTACGCATTAGTCAAAGTGACCGGTTTTCAGGCCGTGATAAACGGCGCTCCGGGTGCGGCAGGCCCGGTGCTGAATCACTACAACCAAACGGCCGTCGAAAAATTCCTTAACAACATGTCCGACCATCTTTTTCCGGCGCTGACCGACCTGAAAGGCTTTCGCGCCATGTTTTGCGACAGCATGGAACTGGAAGGCGCCAACTGGTGTCACGATTTCCCGGATGAATTTAAAAACAGGCGGGGATACGACATCGTGCCGTATCTGCCGTTCATTCTGTACAAAATAGGACACATGGGGCGCGCCATCGAGGGAGCGAAAATCACGAAAGTATCCGGCGCGGCGAAAGAAGAAATCGAGCGGGTACGCCACGACTTTTTCGTCACCTGCATGGAAATCATAAGCGACCGCTTTCTCACCCCCTTCACTCAGTGGTGCAACAAACACGGGTTCAAATCCAGAGTGCAGGCCTACGGACGCGAGTTTCATCCGCTCGAAGCATCTCTCAAGGTGGACATCCCCGAATGTGAAACGTGGCTGTGGCACGGCGAAAGCGACCTGGAACACAACTTTGCGAAAAATCCGGCCTATACCAACGTAAACAAGTTTGTGGCATCCGCCGTACACCTGTCGGGAAAAAAAGAAGTAAGCTGCGAAGAAATTACCAACACATCCGTCGTTTTCAACGCCACGCTGGAACAGATCAAGGTCGTGGGCGACCAGAGCAATCTTTCGGGCGTGACCCATTCCATCCTTCACGGCTTCAACTACAGTCCGCCGGAAACGCCTTTCCCCGGATGGGTGCGTTACGGCACGTATTTCAACGAACGCAACACGTGGTGGCCCTTCTTCAAACTCTGGGCAGCCTATAAAGCGCGCATCTCCGCAATACTTCAGGAAACGGAAGCTTTCGCCGACATTGCCGTGATGCATCCGCTGGCTGACATGTGGACAAAATTCGGCCCCGTACGCGACCCTTTCCCTGAACTGCTCTATCCGGAATACCAGTACAGGGTGTGGGAAGCCATTCATCAAAACGGAAACAGCTGCGACTACACCAGCGAAAACATCATACAGCAAAGCGTCTCCAAAAATGGGTTCCTGACGTACAACAGCCGGAAATATCACACGCTGATACTCCTCGAAGTCGAAACCGTCATGCCTGCCACGGCGGAAGCGCTGATGCGGTTTGTAAAAAGCGGCGGCAAACTTGTCTTCACGGGAAAGGAACCGTACAAGTCGCCAGGACTGAAAAATCACAGGGAGAACGATGAAAAGGTAAAACAAACGATCGCGGCCATAAAGCGCGACTATCCATCGCAAGTATTCACGGTCGAAAGCCCCGGCGAGCCTTTGTCGTGGTTCAAAAACGTACAGCAGCAGTGCGGCATCAAACCCTATATGGAAATCGACCGTCCCAGTCCGTACGTCAGCCAGATTCGCCACCGTACCGAATCGGAAGACATCTATTTCATCGTTAATTACAGTACTTCGGAACGGCTCGGCATCCGCGCGCGTTTTCCGGATTCACGCGGCAAGGCATGGATATGGGATGCGGAAACAGGCAGTCGCTCTGTTTGCCCGACAGAACAGGGAAACACGCTGACCGTCGACCTGCCTCCGGCCACTTCGCGCATCATCGTATTTGACAGTCATGCCGACGACGGCGCGCCGCTTTCCGTACCGGAAGAGAAGCAGGGCATTGAACTGCTGACCGGCTGGAATATGCACATGCTGCATATCAACGGAAATGAGGAAAGCAGGAATTGTCCGGCTCTGTTCGACCTTTCGGAAGACGAGTCGACGCGTGCCTTCGCGGGACATCTGATATATGAAAAACAGTTCGAAACCGAACCGGGATACAACTGGCTGGATCTGGGAAAGGTTCACGGCGTATCGGAAGTGACGCTGAACGGAGAGGCGCTGGGCTGCAAATGGTATGGACGGCATTTATACCGCATACCCGAACATCTGGCGGCGGCACGAAGTAAAATGCTTCAGGTCAGAATAACCACCACTGTGGGGAACTATCTGAAATCGTCGCCAGGCAACGAAACAGGTCAACGGTGGACCCGACACCAGAAATGGCAGCCTGCCGGAATGCTGGGGCCGGTGAGGCTGTTGTAGCCTGGGATTGTTGTTATGCTTTTTCATCCTGATATATAATATTTACAATCATCGTTGTCCGCTAAAAGCGAAAAAGCCTTATAATTTATCTGTTACAGATTGATAATCAGTGGCATTTTTAAGCAGGGACGGAATGCAGGTGTTTTTCAGCATATTCCGTCCCTGCGGGACGGTACATCAGGGGGAGGATATCTGTTTCTACCAACATTATGTCCCTGACGGGACGCCGGAAAACCGTTATAGCTTATTTATTTCGCATCCCTTAACGACAAATCTTTCACTCATTCGTTTAATTCGTAAATTTTTCTCTATATATACTGCCTTTGGCGATAAATACTCCATGAC
>JAISXP010000066.1 GCA_031270465.1 Tannerella sp.
TTTGGGCTTCCGCGTGGTTTTGCCTTAGCTTACATGGAGGGATGGATGTCACAGGTAAACAGGCGGGCTACCCTGTCCCCCGAAAATGGGGGCGAATAGCGGGGAAATATTTTCCTCCTGAAAAAAGTGGCGTTAGTAGCCATGCGCGAAAGCGCCGCTCTTTTTTGTTCGTCGGGAAAAACACTGTCGATGAGGACATCATCAATTCGGTGTTGCTGTTTATTCTTCTTTTTCTGTTCCTGCTTCGTCGTATGCTTTTTGGGCGTTGAATATCATCGAGCCGCCGAATTTTGCCGAACTTTTCCTGACATTATTGATAATAGCGCTGTTAGGGTCGTGGGGATAAGTCATTATTGCTTTTTACCGGCAATTTATCTTGCGAAATGAAAACATACTTTTTGCGCACCCTTATTCCTCATGGGAAAGAGGACTGAACGAATATACTAATGGCCTTATCAGGCAGTATATACCTAAAAACAAGATTTTAAGAACTTTAGCGACGGTGATATTAAACTTTTACAACCCAAAATTAACAGAAGACCAAGAAAATTACTTAACTTTGATGCGCCTATAGAATGGTTTTATAAAAAAGTTGCATTGGTTACTTGAATCTGCGATTCATTCAACAAGTGTTAAACCCGAGTAACGCTGTTGCTGTCCGGCATATTTATATGTATATTTGTAGCGTAAACAAGACGCTGAAAGCATGAGACGGAGCGGAAAAGTTTGGATAAAGAGGGTGCTGTGGATTTGTTTGATACCGACAGCCCTGGTGGTATTGACGGTTGCCCTCTTATATATTCCTGCTGTGCAAGATGTTGTATTGAAACACGTTTTGCAGCGCGTTTCCCTGTCGACGGGGTTGAATATCCGTGCCGAGAGGATACGGCTGTCCTTTCCGCTCAACCTGCACGTGCAGAATGTATCCGTCACGGATGCGTCACAAGACACCCTGCTGGCTTTTACTCAATTAGATGCGGGCATACGTCTGCTTCCCCTGCTGACGTATGAAATTATTCCCGCGGGAGGCTTTTATCTGGAAGACGCGCGTTTCGACACTAGGTCGCTGATTGAAGGCTTGGAGATAAGCGGTGTTCTGGATCATCTTCATCTGAATATCAGCCATATTCATCTTCGCAGGGAGACTTTGTCGCTGGAGGATTTATTCCTCGCCGGTGCAGACGTAACGCTTCGCATCGACTCGATACCGCAGAGCGAATCCGAAACGCCCGTAAACTGGCAATTGTCATTGAACAAAATCCGTTTGAAACGTGTTTCGTTTCATTACCGAATGCCTTCCGACAGCATCCGTGCGGATTCGTTTTTTGAAGACGTTCTGGTAGCGGAAGGAAATCTGGATTTGGGGAACGGGCAATATGCCGTCCGTCAGTGCACGGTATCGGAGGCGAGTGCAAATTTCGACAGAGGCGGCGAACGTACGAATGAAGGATTTGATTTGTCGCACATTTCGCTTTCGGATATAAATGCAGGAGCGGACTCGCTGTTTTACCGTGGCAAAGAGATGAATGTGATTCTCCGTCACTTTTCCGTCAAAGAGCAGTCGGGGCTGGAAATTGTTTCGATGGACGGCAGTTTGCAAAGTGATTCAACAAATTTCTCCGTGCCCCGATGGTCGCTGCAAACGCCCTCTTCACAGTTGTCCGTACAGGTTTACGCCCCGTGGCAATCCCTGGCGACGCTTCCGCAGGGCAATCTTCGTGCATCGCTGACAGCTTCGTTAGGCAAGCGCGACGTTTTAATCCTGACGGACAAACTGTCCGGACAGTTCTGGCCTGAGATTCCGCTTATATGTGCGGGCTCGCTGGAAGGGAATACAACCAGTCTGAACATCAAAAATCTGTCCGGCGAACTGGCGGGCATATTCCGTATCGAAGCCTCGGGATTTATCGAAAAAATATCAGACCCTGCCGCCCGCTCGGGAAACGTATACCTGACGGCGGCTACTCACGATACAAACGCCTTGCATGAGTTTGCAGAAAATGTCTCCAACGGGAAATTCCGTTTGCCGGAAAATATGCAACTCGAGATGAAAACTGCTTTGGATCAGGGAGAATATCATATCGAGATGTCGTTGGTGGAACAGCAGGGCAAAATGTTTTTGGATGGCCGCTACCACCCGGTTCACCGGACATATTCGGCTGTGATGACGATAGACGGCCTCGAGCCGGTTCATTTTCTGCCGTACGATTCGATTATGCAGTTGACGGCGACGTTGCATGCCGAAGGGGAAGGAACAAATCCGTTTGCCGCGTCCACTTGGGCGCAGTTCGACGGCAAATTGCCCGAAATACGTTATAAGAATATCGCCCTGACGGGCTTGTCGTTCGACGGCTCGTTGAAAGACAACCGGATGCAGGCCGCACTGCGCAGCGACTCTCCTCAAATGAAGGGCGACATCACGCTGGACGGAACCGTCCGGGAAAAAGACGTTTCCTGCATGTTGATCGTGAATGTGGATTCACTGAAGCTGCACGAATCTGTGTGGCCGAAACATCCCTTTACTCATTCATTTCAAATTTTTTCGGAATTTGAAACGGATCTGGATAAACACTTTAAATTTGATATTACGCTGGGAAACTGGGAAATGAGAGTACGGCAGCAGACGATTAAACCCAAGACGTTGACGCTTCACGCCGACAGCAGGGAAGATCATTCACTCCTCTCTTTCCATACGGGCGACTTGAGTATCATGCTTCATGGAAACGCGGATCTGGGCGCCATTGCAAAAGATTTGGGTGCGGTGTCGGCCGATGCAGTGCAGCAATTCAAAACAGATACGGCGCTCGACCTGTCGCGACTGCGCCCCTTGCTGCCCGATATTACGCTGAATATGGAAGCAAAACGTGATAATCCCATTTACAGCTATCTGCAGGAAAACGGAATATTCTTTAACCGCATTGCGCTGGACGCATCCCTGTCGCCCGAAAGCGGATTGCAGATGGATGCGTCGCTCTACGATTTTATCTCGGATACAACAAAAATAGACACCGTGCAGTTGAAAATACGTCAGGATTCCACTGCGCTGAAATATGTGGGGACGGTGATTAAAAACAAATTCCGCAATCAGGAACCGTTCAGAGCGACCCTTGCCGGCAAGCTGCAGGACAACATGGCGGATGCGGAAGTCTTGTATCACAACAAACAGGGCGAAACAGGATTGCATGTTGGTGTCAGCGCACGGAAAATGTCGTCGGGAATTGCATTGCGGCTATTTCCCGAACGCCCCGTTCTCGCCTTCCTGCCGTTTGAAGTAAATGCTGATAATTACATACATATCAGGAGCATGTCCGACATCTCGGCAAACATGCAACTGAACGGAGAAAATAACGCCTCGATGAGGCTCCATTCGTCGGAAGAAGACGGCGTCATGCAGGAACTGTCTCTTGAAATCAATCAGATCGACCTGAGCAAAATATTCGGTAATACGGGTGGCAGATCGCCTGTGCAGGGAATTGCAAACTTTTCGTTGCGGTATGCTCCGAAAGACAATACTTACATGCTCGTGGCAGACGCGGGCGTCGACAATCTGTTTTACAGAGATGGACGGATTGGCGAAATGTTGCTCAACGGCGTTTACCTGCCTCTCGACGAAGAAGAGCATCAAATCGACATGCACTTTTCTCACGACAGGAGAGAGATATCTACACTTTCGGCAATTTATTCGCCCATGAAACAGACCGGTCAATTGAGAGGCTTGTGGGAAATGAACGGCGTCCCCCTGTCGCTGTTCAATCCGTTTATGGAAAACTCCATGCGTCTGGGCGGGGTGTTACAGGGGAACATGCACATCGCGGACGGTGAGAAAGAGCCGCTGTTCAACGGCTTCGTGCAGCTGGATACCGCGACGGCCTACATCGCGGCGGCAGGTACGCAAATCCGTTTCGACACGCAAAAGGTAGATATCAAAGACAGTAAAGTCCTGTTCAACAAATACAACCTGTTTACATCCGGAAACAATCCCTTTGTGATCAACGGAACAGTTGATATGAGCAATCCTTCGAGAGGAGAAGCCGACCTGACACTGACGGCCAACGACATGCAACTGCTAAACGCGCCGAAAAACAGCGAAAGCATCGTTTACGGCAAAATGTCCGTCAACCTCAATTCAACTGTAAAAGGGCCGCTGAATGCACTCAAAATGCGGGGTAATCTGTATCTGCAGGGCAGTACGAACATGAGTTACATTCTGAAAGAATCGCCCCTGACGGCGTCCAACCGCATGACCGACCTGGTTTCATTTTCCTACTTCCGCGACACCATTCCCCGACAAAGGCGGATGATAAGGAACGGAATGTCGCAGAACGTTGCGTCGATAGGCGGATTGGACATACTGCTGACCCTCCACGTCGCCCCTGCTGTCAAACTGAAAATCGACTTCGACGAGACCGGAAACAACCGTATTGAATTGAAAGGCGGCGGCGATTTGTCACTGCAGTACACGCCACAGGGCGAAACGCGGATGACAGGCCGTTACACCTTCTCGGACGGACTGATTAAGTACAACATGCCTGTGATTTCCAACAAAACGTTGAATATTAAAGAAAACAGTTATTTGGAATGGAGTGGCGATCCGTTCGACCCCTACCTTAACCTGAAAGCGACCGAACACGTCCGCTCTTCGGTCAGTACCGATGGAATGACATCGCACACCGTTAATTTTGAAGCAGGCATTGCTCTCAGGCAGCATCTGACCGACCTCGACCTGCAATTTACGCTGGATGCGCTGGACAATACCACCGTCCAAAACCAGTTGATCTCGATGGGTGTGGAAGAACGCAGCAAGCAGGCCGTAAGCATGCTGTTGACAGGCATGTATCTGGCAAGCGACGGTGCCGGCAGAACAAAATTCAATATGAACACGGCATTGAACGCTTTCCTGCAAAGCGAAATCAACCAAATCACAGGCAGCCTGCTGAAAAACGTCGATCTTAATTTCGGTATGGAAAGTTCCGACAACACGTTAGGCTCGGGCAAACGGACGGATTATATGTTCCGCTTCTCGAAACGCTTCTACGACGACCGCTTCAACATCATCCTTGGCGGGCAGGTTTCGACAAACAGTGTGTCTGATGACTACAATAACATGTTTATAAATGACGTATCCCTCGAATACCGTCTGGATACGGAAGGAAACCGCTATACCAAACTTTTTTACAACCGGCGGTACGACAGTCTGCTGGAAGGCGAGATTTCGAGATACGGCGCGAGCGTTGTCTTTCGCAGAAAAATCAGGCGACTGGGAGATTTATTCTTCTTCCGCAAGAAAAAAACAGAAACTGAAAACAGAAAAGATGAAACTGAAAAACAGACAGCAGGCAATACGCCGTGAGTCGCACCTGTCCGCCTCCCCGCTCTTTCCGGGAGATGGTGTGTTATCTGCCGGTGCAGGCAAAACGGGCGGAACGGAAGGTCGTGCGGCCTGCCGTTCGCTGTTCGCCATTTGCTGTTTGCTGTGCATTGCGTGCTGCACGTCCTGCTCCACGACGAAAAACCTGCCGGCCGGCGAACAGCTTTATACAGGTATTCGGCATATTGAAACGCCCGACGCCAAAACCTTCGACAAAGACGGCGAGGTAATGACCGAAATTGAAGCCGCACTTGCCTGCCCGCCGAACAGTGCCTTTTTCGGCAGTTCATCCGTCCGCGTACCCTTCCCGTTCAGACTGTGGATGTACAATGCTCTTGTGGACAGAAGGGGCAAATTCAACCGCTGGATGTTCAGGATGCTTGCTTCCAGACCGGTACTTGTTTCGACCGTCAACCCCGAAATCAGGACGAAAATTGCACAGCAGTTGCTGCACGAATACGGATACTTCAACGGGACGGCCTCTTATCAGGTTATTCCGCACGCAAACGATTCTTTAAAGGCTAAAATAAGCTACAAAATCATCATGAATGAACCGTATGCGTACGACTCGATCGAGTACCGGCGTATGCAGTATCGCGCCGATACGCTCCTGAAACTGTCCGAATCAGACCGCCTTCTGCGAAAGGGCGACAGGTTTGACGTAACCGTACTGGAGGCCGAAAGGCAGCGCATTGCCTTGCTGATGCGTAACAGCGGATACTATTATTTCCGTCCCGATTATATTATCTGCGAGGCCGACAGCACCCTTTCGCCGCAAAAGGTAAGTCTGCGCATCAAACTGAAGGAAGACCTTCCGCCTGTGGTGCGCACCCCGTGGAAGATAGGGACAATGGCCGTTCACCTGTACGGATACGACGGCGAAACGCCTACCGACTCGCTGCAATACAGGGATATGAAAATCTATTACGAAGGACGCCTGCGAATCAAACCCAAAGAACTGTACCGCCGACTGAAATTCAGACGGGGAGACCTTTATTCGCAGGCACGGCAGGCACAGACGCAGTCGGAACTGAGCCGACTCGGCACCTTCAGATACACCGAAATGCAGTATACCCCCGCCAGCAATTCCAGGCGGAACGACACGCTGAACGTGAATATAAATGCGACTTACGACCTGCCGCTGAACGGCGAACTGGAAGTCAACTTCACAGCAAACAATAACAGGCGTATCGGGCCGGGCGCCGTCTTTTCACTGACGAAAAACAACATGTTCAAACGGGGCGAACTGCTCAATATCCGGCTGAACGGCAGCCACGAATGGCTCGTCGGCAGAAAACAGAATCTATCAGGCTCGTTGAGGGACAACTACGAGTATGGCATCACCGGCACGCTGACCTATCCGAGAGTATTGTTTCCCGGTTTTTTCAGGCGAGAGTACGATTTCCCCGCGTCGACTACGCTGCAACTGTATACCAACCGGCTGAACCGTTCCGATTTTTTCCGCATCCTCTCGTTCGGAGGCAGCGCAACGTACGACTTCGTGCCCGACCCCATCAGGACGCACGCCTTTACGCCCTTCAGCCTGACGTTTAACCTGCTGGAAAAGACAACAGCCCGTTTCGACAGTATTGCCGCAGACAACAACGCACTCTATCAAAGCCTCAGAAACCAGTTCATCCCCGCCATCAGCTACACCTACACGCTCGACAACATGCCGGTACGTCACGGCAGGCACACGACGTGGTGGCAACTGTCCGTGACCGAATCGGGGAACATCATTTCGGGCATCAACGCCCTTGCCGGAAAAGGGTTCAACGAGCATAAAACGCTTTTGGGCAATCCCTTCTCACAATTCCTCAAGCTGACAACCGAACTGCGATACAGTCACGTGCTGAATCGCGACAGCAGGCTGGTGAGCCGTCTGGCCGGCGGCATCATCTACAGCTACGGCAATTCCACGTTCGCGCCATACAGCGAACAGTTCTACGTGGGAGGCGCCAACAGTGTCCGCGCCTTCACCATCCGGACGATAGGGCCGGGACGCTTCAGGACAGACAACGGCACACATTTTGCCAATCTTGACCATGTCGGCGATTTCAAACTCGAAGGAAACCTCGAATATCGGTTCAATCTGGTCGGCGACCTCGAAGGTGCATTGTTTCTGGACGCGGGCAACGTCTGGCTGCTGCGCGAAGACAGTGAAAGCAGCCGCCTCGGCGGAAAGTTCGAATGGAACCACCTGCTGAACGACATAGCGCTGGGCACAGGCGGAGGCATACGCTACAACCTGGATGTGATCGTCATACGCCTCGACGTCGGTCTCGCTCTGCACGTGCCTTACGATACCGGAAAACGGGGCTATTTCAACAAGACGCGCCGCGAAGGCATCGGCTTTCACATTGCGGTCGGCTATCCTTTCTGACGGTCGCTGCCCGTGTTCGGACAGGGAATGGCAAAACAGGTTTGTGCAGGTTCAGAAACTTGCAAGCAAAAGCATTCCCAGAGCAACGACATACTTTTTTCGCACCGCCGGCGCAGCGCCGTTCGAGAACCGCCACGAAACGAACAACAACAGCAGCAGCACGATGTTGCGTACGAAAGTTGCCCGGGGCGGCAGTTTCAGCCAGTCTGCCTTTCCGAAACAGCCGCAGTCCGTTACATCCCGGAAAAGATAACCGTACAGGAACGCCAGCGAAAAAACGGCGATCATGCCTGCGGAGAACAGCGACGCCTGTTTCGGATAAATATTCAACAGCAAACAGATACCCGCCGCCGCTTCCATAATCGTGATAACAGGTGCCGCCCACACAACTGCCGGAAAGCCGTATTGCAGCAGCAAATTGATGAACGCTTCCAGATCGCCGGCTTTTGTAAAAGACGACAGCAGAAGCAGCCCGCCGACGGCTATCCGGCTAATGCGGGCAAGTTGTGTCTTATGGTTTTGTTCTTTTTTCATGATTTTCCGTTAATCTTTCCCATTGGTTCCGATTCTCCGTCCATGCCGGCGAGGAATGTCCTGTCGTTTTCGAACACGAAAAACAGTCCGCGGAAACCGTTGGAGTACGATGATACGTCAATCCCAAGGTCTTTCGTATCATACGTTTCTCCGTCCATATACAATATGAAATTTATTTCGCGGAACACCCAGTACCCGGTCAATTCGCGGCCTTCATCCTCGTCGCTGCACGCAACAGTTCCTGCGGCAAGTGCTGCTATTGTCAGCACGTTTGCCATGATTCTAAAAAAGTTCTTCATAAATACTTGTTTACTGTCTGATAAATATACCTTGGTACCCCTTTGCAGTTATTATCATAGATGCGTCCTGGATTACCCCTTTTATTATGCTCTCATTATCCTGTATATAGACATTAGGAGGATTATATGTGTATGTTTGTTCAAATATATCATTACGCTGGATATACTGATGAGCTAAATCATTATATTCGGTAGATTGTATAACACATATACTCTCGGATTTAAAATGAATTGTTACAGTGAAATAAATGTCATTACAAACCCATGTAGTTCCTACTATGCTGTCAGGAGCATCGTCGCATGAAGGAAAAGCCACAATCAAACAGAGAGCAACAATTGTCGCTATAAAAGCGCTTTTCAGTTTACATCCTCTCCTGTCGGACGCTTTAAATACATTTCTCCTACTCGTCAGATTTTTCGGACTCGCCCCGTTTTTTGAATGGTCTCCGGACTCCATTGCACCGATAGCGTGCGATTGCGTTTGTTCTGAACATTTTTGTATCATTTTGTTCCACTTGACCGTGATGTGGACAGGGCTGAAAATTACAGTTTTAATAATTTATCCACTCTTTGCCGCAACCACACGAAAAAAGCGTGAAACTGTTCGCTGGTTGCTTATTTTAACTGACAGGCTCTGGTAAACCTTTTCTCCTAAATAAGCACGAACAGTTCACGCCCGAAGACGTGAACCTCCGCGAACTTACTCTCAGGAGAAATTTACCAGATTTCGTCAGTTAGAGAATAAGAGCGTAGCTCAATTTTTCATTTTATTTTTATCAAGTCATATATAATAATCTATTCTGTTTTATTTACGTTATCTATTTCCTTCCTGTCGGCTTCGTTCAGTGAAAATGAGATTCTGTTATCCATATCGTTATATTTTTTGGTAAACACGATTACAAAGATACAAAAAAATAACATGCAAATAATTTTCTCAACAAATACAGCGCCTACCTGTTGTTCAGATAACTCGATATGATCACCGCTTTCATGTTGTCCCCGTCTTTGCGTATCTTCAGTCCCGACGGCGCAAGGTAATGGCTGAGCATCGTAGTGTAGGTGTAGCTGCTGCTGTAATATCCCCCGCTGACGCCGGTAGCGCGGCTTACGGGAATGACCAGCAGGCGCAAATCTTCGTCGGGATTGCGGATGATGTGATAGGCCAGCAGGTTCGACAGGCTTGGAAAGGGATAGACACGTCCCGCCTCGTCGTATCCGGTCGACGATGAAGAAGATGCGGAATAGGTCGAAAGATACGACGTGATATTGTTTTCAATATTCCTGTTCTCGAAAAACGTCCCGATCGAATCTTCCGGGATCAGCAGCAGGTAGGGAGGCGGCGTCAGTGCATACAGCCAGTCCTCCTCCGGCATGTATTTCAAGTTCATCGACACGTAGTTGACGATGCGGTTTTCGATTATTTTGCCGATTTCGACGGACGGAATGACGAGGCGCGTAAATATGCCCGCGGGCGTCTTCAGATATGTATAGTCATCGTTGTCCTCAAGCAACTGTTCGGTATTCGCGTTCTGGAAACGGTTCAGTTGGATGACATCCTTGCTGACGTTGAACACTTCGCCCATATTGACGATAGAATCCTCGCCCGCACTGCTTTGCAGCGTATAGTGATAATATATCCTGATTTGCGTACTGTTGACGAAAAGGATGTTGCCGCTGCCGTAGTCGGTAGTGATGTAGAAGCCGGGGAAGAACCGGTTGAAGGCCTCCTGATCTTCGAACGACGACGGATTGCCGGTCGTCTCGTCGTATATCTTCTGCCCCCATTCGACGGGAAGCGGGAAAGTATGCGACCACAGGTAAGAGTTGTCGGTCGACGACGAATCGACCACCGTTCCGCCCCGCGCCGAATAGGCCTGCGAGGCCAGCGGATTTTGCATGTCGCAATAAACCGTCGGGTCTACATTGGTGTAAAAGTTTTTCGTCAACTGCCGTACGACGGGATACACCGATATCTGCATGGGGATGCTCGGATCGCCCTTCCACTGATCGTAATACAGCGCCAGCACGACGGAATCGATCTGCCCGTTGTCAGGCGTGTAGGAAAAGCGGAAACCTTCCTTGCAGTAGAACTGGCTGATGTAGTCCGATTTCAACCGGCCGTAGAGAGGGTCGTATAATTCGCCAAGGAAACCCGAATTGGTTTTGGCGTAGAGCGAATCGTATTTGACGGTCGAAGCCTTGATTTCAAACGTATCTGCGAATGTCGTAATCCCGTCTTCGTCGGGCAGGATACTGTTTCCTACCTGATTTATATCATCGTTGCATGCTGCAAGCATAAGGCAGCTACCGATTGCGGCTACCATATATTGTCTGATGTTCATATTGTTTCTATTCTTATAAATTGATAAGAGAATCATAAAGTTCGTTGTATGTATCTATGTAACTGTCTGCCGGCTGATGGGCGATAAACGGTTTTCCGAGCTGCGAGATGAAATGCTGCACTTCGTTGTCGATTTGAGGGCTTCCCTGAATGACGGCGTCGGCAAACCGCACGGCAAGTTTGGTCAGCGACCGGTGGTCGGGCGACGCGATAAGTTTCATGTCTTCCTTTGTTGCGCCGTCCTGTATCAGTTTGTTGGCAAATTCTTGCCTGAGTGGGCTGTTGAACGTGTCGTCGTAGATGGAATAGATTACCTTCGTCTTCGAAAAGCGCGTTTCGTCCAGATACATCCGTTTCAGATACAGCGGCGTCAGCGCGGTAAGCCAGCCGTGACAGTGAATCACGTCGGGAATCCAGCGCAGCTTCTTAATGGTTTCGAATACGCCCCGCACGAAGAAAATGGCGCGTTCGTCATTGTCTTCAAATCCATTGCCGTCCTCGTCTGCAAGCGTTGCCTTGCGATGGAAAAAGTCTTCGTTGTCGATGAAGTAGACTTGCATGCGCGCCGACTGAATCGATGCAACCTTGATAATCAGAGGATGGTCTGTATCGTCGATAATCAGGTTCATGCCCGACAGCCTGATGACTTCGTGCAACTGGTTCCGCCGCTCGTTAATGCAGCCGTATTTGGGCATAAATGTCCTGATTTCCTTTCCGTGATCCTGTATACCGTGTGGAAGGTCTCTGCATATTGCTGCTATTTCAGAATCCGGAGAATATGGTGAAATTTCCTGTGTTATGAATAAAATCTTTTTAGCATCCATTCTTTAACTGATGTGTAAATCGCCCACAAAGATACTAAAAATAAGTTTCAATTCTCCAGGTGTTTCCTGTATTATAAGCATAATTAACATCTCAACATGTATTCCCGTATTGATTTATTTTGTTGCTTTGCAGTCGGTTTTTGCGGTTTTCAGTAAACACGAAAAAATTGCAGCATAATGAGAATTGTTGAAACGGTACATGATTTAAGAGCATTTCTTGCCGTGAAGCGGCAGGCGGACAGGCGAATCGGTTTTGTCCCGACGATGGGGGCGCTGCACGACGGACACCTGAGCCTGGTAAAAGCGTGCGTGGCGGAAAACGATGTCTGCGTGGCCAGCATTTTTGTAAACCCGACGCAGTTTAACGACCGGCGCGACCTGGAAACATATCCGCGTACGCCCGAAAAAGACTGCCTCTCGCTCGAACGGGCGGGGTGCGACTGCGTGTTCATGCCTCCGGTCGCGGAGATGTATCCCGGACCGGATACGCGCGTGTTCGAACTCGGAACGGTGGCGCAGGTGATGGAGGGCGCTTTCCGTCCGGGACATTTCAACGGCGTGGCGCAGATTGTCAGTCGTCTGTTCGAGATTGTCGAGCCGCACAATGCGTATTTCGGTGAGAAGGATTTCCAGCAGGTTGCCGTAATCGGGGAGATGGTACGGCAACTGGACTTGCCGGTGCGGATCGTGCCGTGCCCGATAATGCGCGAACCCGACGGACTGGCGATGAGCAGCCGCAACATGCGTTTGACACCCGAACAGCGACAAATCGCTCCGCTGATTGCCGCTACATTGAAAGAAAGTCGTACCTTTGCGCCCCGGGAAAAAGTGCAGGAAGTAATCGACCGGGTGACAGGCATACTGAACGGGAAGCCTCCGTTGCGCGTGGAATATTTCGAAATCGTAGATGCGAAAACGCTTTTACCCGCCCGCGACTGGTATGAACCGGCCGGCATCGTCGGATGCATCGCCGTCTTTTGCGGCGAAGTGCGGTTGATAGACAACGTGCGGTATGGTAAGTTTGTATAAATTATTATTGTGAATATGTATATCGAAGTCCTCAAATCGAAGATTCATCGCGTCACGGTGACGGATGCAAATTTGAACTATGTCGGCAGCATCACGATTGACGAGAATCTGATGGAAGCTGCCGGTCTGATCGAATACGAAAAGGTGCATGTGCTGAACAACAACAATGGCGAACGTTTCGAAACGTATGTCATCAAGGGTGCGCGCGACTCGGGCACGATATGCCTGAACGGTGCGGCAGCCCGCCGTGTGCAGCCCGGCGACATCGTCATCATCCTCTCGTATGCGCAAATCGACCACACAGAAGCCCGGACGTTTCGCCCGGCCATCGTCTTTCCCGATACGGCAACCAACCGGCTGAAATAGTCACATGCAGGTCTGCACTGCGCGCGGGATAAACGGAGGGGATGCCGGATACGGCCATTCCGCTTTTTTACAGAGCAGCAGCTATAATATGTTAGTAATTAAAAATATGGAAAAAGAAAACTGCATCCAAACAGTCAAATTGCAGCATAACACTGAAGGTAAAATGTCTCTCTTTTTTCTGCACTAAAAAATTAAAACGTATCTTCGTAGCTTAACTTATCAAATCGGGAATGTATAAGAGCAGAGACATACTGAAGGTTTCCTTTCCGATTTTCCTGAGCCTGCTGGCGCAGAATGTTATCAATGTAACCGATACGGCCTTTCTGGGCAGGGTCGGTGAAGTGGAACTGGGCGCTTCGGCAATGGGCGGACTGTATTATATCTGCGCCTTCACGATTGCGTTCGGTTTCAGCATGGGAGCGCAAATCCTCATCGGACGGCGAAACGGCGAACGGCAGTTTGACGCAGTCGGCCCGGTACTGTTCCAGGGCATCATCTTTCTTTTTGCCCTTGCCGTGCTGATGTTCTTCCTTACCTGGCGGACTGGCGGCGTGCTGATGCGGTGGCTCATCTCGTCGGATGTCGTACGGGATGCTACAATGGATTTTCTGGACATACGCGTGTACGGATTTTTCTTCTCGTTCATCAACGTGATGTTTCGTGCGCTCTTTGTGGGGCTTACGCGCACGAAGGCGCTTATGTTCAATGCTCTTCTGATGTCGCTGGCAAATGTCGTGCTGGACAGCCTGATGATATTCGGACACGGCGGCTTCCCGCAAATGGGAGTCAGGGGCGCGGCGCTGGCATCGGTCATCTCCGAAGGCATTTCGGTCGTATTCTTTCTGGCGTACACGTATCTGACCGTCGACCGCCGGAAATACGGCCTGACGCGGCTGCGCCTGTTCGACTTCGGCCTGATGAAGCGCATCCTGCATATTTCCGTCTTCATGATGATGCAGCATTTCGTGTCGATGAGCACTTTTTTCCTGTTCTTCATCGTCGTCGAGCGGCTCGGACTGCGGTCGCTGGCGGTGGCCAACATCGTACGAAGCATGTATGTCGTGATGTTTATCCCCGTAAACGCATTTTCTACCGCCGCCAGCACATTAGTCAGCAACACGATAGGAGCCGGACACGTTCGGCAGGTCATCCCCCTTGTTCGCCGGATAGCGCTGATTTCGTTTGGTGTGATGCTTGTGTTCTCCGTCATTCCGGCGCTGTTTCCTCAGACCGTCCTCCGCATTTATACGAACGATGCTTCGCTGATAGCCGATTCCGTGGCTTCGCTCCGGACGATTCTCACGGCGACGCTTGTCGCGTCGGTGGCGAACGTCGTCTTCAACGCCCTGTCGGGCACAGGCAATACACGTCCCGCCTTTGTCATCGAGATTGCGGTGCTGACTGTTTACACTTTTTTTATTTACCTCACCGGCACGCAAATGCATCAGCCCGTACATGTCTGTTTCATCGCCGAACCGATCTATTTTGCCTGCATGATGGCCGGAAGCATCCTGTATTTCCGCTTCGCCCCGTGGCGCGACAGGCGGATTTAACGATTGTGTGTTTTGAATCTTTGAACGCTTCATTCAATGCACAAAACCATGCCGTGCGCAGTATAACTTGCACAGAGACGCTTTGTTTTTCCGGTTACACCCGTTTTGTCTCCTGAATTTCATGTATATTTGCAAAAAAAACGAAGGCTCATGACAAAAAAAGTATTTCTTGCGATGTGTTTCTGCATCGTGGCATCGACGGTTTTTGCCGGCGTCGAACCCCGTCTGTTTGCAAAAGCCGACAGGGAGGCGATGGACAGATGGGTCGATTCGGTCTTCCTGACCATGAGCGACGACGAACGAATCGGACAGCTCTTCATGATCGCCGCCTATCCCAAAGCGGACGCCGCTCACACGAAGGCATTGCTGGAAAACATCGACAGAATAAAAATCGGGGGAATCCTGTTCCGTCAGGGCGATCCCGTCACGCAGGCGCAGGTGACCAACCACATGCAGCAGGTGTCGCGCATCCCTCTTTTCATTGCACTCGACGGCGAATGGGGGCTGTCGATGCGCCTGAGCGGCACAACGCGTTTCCCGAAAAACATGATGCTCGGCGCCGTCGACGACGAACAGCTGATCGAAGACTATGCCCGCGAAGTGGGACGGCAATGCAATGAAATGGGAATACATATCAATTTTGCACCGGTGTTGGACGTCAATGACAATCCCGACAATCCGGTGATTGGAATGCGCTCGTTCGGCGAGAAACCCGGCGACGTGGCACGGAAAGGCATCGCTTATGCCCGCGGACTGGAAAGCATGGACGTGATTGCTGTAGCGAAACATTTTCCCGGACACGGAGGTACGTCCGAAGATTCGCACCACACGCTGCCGACCGTTCTCCGGTCGACCGGTTCGCTTGACAGCATCGAACTGGAACCGTTTCGCCGGTATATCGACAGCCGTTTTGCGGGCATGATGAGCGGACACCTGTATGTGCCGGCGCTGGACAGCGTCGCGAACCGCGCCGGTTCACTTTCGGATATTATGATCGCCGGTCTTCTGAAAGGGAGGATGGGTTTCGAAGGTCTCTGTTTCACTGACGCACTGGAGATGAAAGGCGCAGCCGCTGGCGACACCGAAAGCCCGACCGTCCGCGCTCTGCTTGCCGGCAACGACGTCGCGCTGGCGCCCGGATCGCCGGAGAAGGAATTTGAAGCCGTAAAGAAAGCCGTCCGCGACAGCGTCCTGAAAATGGAAGATATCCATGCCCGATGCAGAAAAATTCTGCAGTACAAGTATGTCGCCGGGCTGAACCGCTACAAGCCCGTCGAAACGAAAGGACTCTCCGAACGGCTGAATACCCCTTATGCACACTGGCTGGCGGCCAGACTTAACGCGGAATCCATCACCGTCCTGAAAAACGACCGGGAGTATATCCCTCTGAAACAGCTGGACAAGACGAAAATCGCCGTGCTCACAGTCGGCGAACCAAACGAAAACGAGTTCCTGACGATGCTGAACCGCTACTGTCCGGTTACGGCATTCCGGATCACCGCCAAATCCAGGGAATCTGAAATAAAGAATACGGCCCTGGCGCTGGAGAGCTACGACGCGATTGTCTGCGGCATTTTCACTACCCGCATCCCCGAACTTCCGCAACTGCGCGAACTGGCGCGCAGGAAAAACCTGATTTATGTGTTCTTCACGTCTCCCTATTTCGGGAAAACGTATCAGCGTTCCATCGAATCGTCCCGGACGCTGATAATGGCATACGAAGCAACGCCCTACGCACAGCGCTTTGCCGCGCAGATCATTTTCGGCGGCATTCCCGCAAAAGGAAAGCTGGCCGTCACCATACCCGGACTGTTTCGGACGGGCGCAGGACTCTCCACCCCGAAAACGCGCCTCGGCTATCATTTCCCCGAAGAAACCGGAATGAATGCCGCCTGTCTGGACTCCATTGATATGATTGTCGGCGAAGGGCTCGAAGAAGAAGCGTATCCCGGATGTCAGGTGCTGATTGCCAAAGACGGCATGATTGTCTACAGCAAATCATTCGGATATCATGACTATCAGCGCAAAAAACCTGTGACGGAATCGTCCGTATACGATCTGGCTTCGGTATCGAAAGCGGCGGGCACTCTGCTCGCCGTCATGAAAGCGTACGGCGACACTCTGCTGACGCTCGACGCGCCTCTCTCCGACTGCCTTCCGGAAATGCGGGGAACAGACAAAAGTGACTTGCGAATCGAGGAACTCCTGTACCATCAGACCGGCTTGCCGCCGACTATCGGCTTTTACCTGAAGGCCATCGACAAAAGCAGTTTTGAAGGAAGCCTGTACAGCGTCTCGAAAAAAAGTACGCATCCCGTCCTGTTCGAACCGCAAACGTATGTCCGCAACGATTTCACATTCCTCCCCGAAATCGTCTCCTCCACGCCGAAAACGCACTTTACTACACAGGTAGCACGGGATTTCTACGTCCACGATTCGTTCAGGGATACCATTATGAATGAAATCGGACAGGCTAAACTGAGCAGAAGGGGAAAATACGTATATAGTTGCGTGAATTTCATCCTGCTGAAAATGATTGTAGAACGCCGGATGCAGCAACCGATGGACGAACTGCTGCGTACGGCATTTTTCGACCGCCTGGGTGCATATTACACGACATACAACCCGCTGAACAGATTCGACTCAACCCTGATAGTCCCCACTGAAAATGACCGGTTCGTCCGCCGCCAGATGCTGCACGGCTACGTACACGACGAAGCGGCAGCGTTTCAGGGAGGCGTGTCGGGCAATGCCGGACTGTTTTCGAATGCCAACGACCTGGCCAAAACGCTCCAGCTCTATCTGAACGAAGGAACTTACGGAGGCGAAACATATTTGTCCGAAACTGTATGCAAACTGTTTACCAGCAGCAAAAGTCCCGTATCCAGACGCGGACTGGGTTTCGACAAGCCGGAAACGGACACGACCAAGGTGTCTCCCTGCGGTGAACTCGCACCGCCCTGCGTCTACGGACATACAGGATACACCGGCACCTGTTTCTGGATTGACCCCGAAAATAAACTGATATATATCTTCTTAAGCAATCGATTGCATCCTACGCGATTGAATACAAAACTGTTTACGCGAAATATCCGTACCCGCATACAGGATGTCATCTACCGCTCGCTGCAACACGGCGTGCAACATGATTCCGCGCACGAAATTCAGGATTCAAATCTCGCGAACAAAACCATTCTGCGTGCAAATCTGTAAGATTACTGGATCTTTTTGTTCAGCAGAATATGACAAAAGAAACCTGCAATGATGGTCAGCAGCCCTACCATCAAAAACGTGTTGCTCGCCGCTCCGATTATGGTCGGTATCGTCAGTATTGCAACTCCAACGAGAAGTACAAGTACTCCCAAATATTTCAATGCACTCATGATTTATATTTTATTTTATTGATTAATTTCGACCCGCAAATAACGCAATAATAATTTGAACTGAAAAATATTTCAGCAAAAAAAAGCGTCGCGGACAATTTTTTCCGTATATTTACCCTCGCAAAAAAAGAATGTGTTATGTTACAAACGCTTTATAGACTGTATTTTTGGCTCGTTGTGATGCCTGTTTTCTGTCTTGTCACGATTTTGACTGCATTGACGGTTATGACCGGTTGCCTGCTGGGTGGCGAACGTTTTTTCTCCTATTATCCCGGTATGATCTGGTCGCGAATCACCTGCCGTCTGGCGTTGTGCCCCGTCAAGGTGAAGGGGCGGGAGTTGCTGGACGGGAATCAATCTTACGTTTTTGTGGCAAATCATCAGAGCGCTTTTGATATCTTCCTGCTGTACGGATTCTTGCGGCATCCTTTCAAATGGATGCTTCGGCGTGAGATTGCGAAAATCCCGTTTGTCGGAATGGCCTGTCGTTTAGCCGGATTCATTTTTGTAGACAACTCATCGCCGCAGGCCGCCCAGCGAAGCATCGCCGAAGCGAAAAGTCGCCTGCAGCGCGGTGCTTCGCTGATTGTCTTCCCCGAAGGTTCGCGCAGCCGCAACGGGAAAATGAATCGTTTCCACAAAGGAGCCTTCCTCGTGGCTCTGTCGCAACATCTGCCCGTTGTCCCCATCACCATCAACGGCGCTTACAAAATACTGCCCAAAGGTACGCTGAACGCACGCCCCCACCGGATGGAAATGGTGATTCATGCACCCGTATGGATAGACGAAAATGTGCAGAGTGAAAAAAACGGCGTGCAGGCTTTTGCCGACAGCGCACGGAATATCATCGCCTCCGACTTGTGGGATGAATTTAAATAACTAATGTTTCGCACTTCTTAATAGGCTGAAAAGAAGCGTAGAAAGCATAAAAAAAGAAGCGGGTAAAAGGTTTGGCGCGATTCTTGTCGTCGTTTTTATAGGACTAAGCGACGAAACGGGCACAGGAGAATTACGAATTAAAAATTACGAATTACGAATTAATAAAATGGAAATTATGTTTTATACACGAATCAACAAAATTAAAGTTTTCGACAATCGCGAAGGTTTTTTAGGATTGTTTAACCGGAGCGCTGAACTGCGCATATATAGTTTGGTATCGAATCCGGCTGGAAGGGCGGGTCATTTTGCGGAAAGCAATTTGCATGTTCCGTCGCTTTCCGTTTCCGATTTGCTCCATGTTGACGAAAAAAAGCGCGAGGAAAAACTGCTGGAACAGGTTATTGCCGAAGCCGGGTTTATCGCCCAAAGTAAGTGCCTTGAAATTAACGGCGTGAAAGACAATCAGACGTTGCTGTTCGGCGATTCGGGTCTGGTCATATACTCGAACGAACATATCCCCGACGCACAGGACATCCGGCTCTGTGTCATCGAATCGGACACCGATGTACGCAATTTTGCTCTTGAAGCAGACAAAGTACTCGACAGCGACGCCTTCAAAGGCCTGTTCGCCGCAGTAGAAGCCACACTTGCCGTAGCCTTCCCGACGCTATCGAGTGTGATAGCTGTCAGTGGAGTAGCTGTCAGTCTGCTGCGTCAGAAGTTGCGCGCCAACAAAGACGACCTCGTCGGCTACTGGCAGGTATCGCTCAACCGCGCGGAACA
>JAISXP010000034.1 GCA_031270465.1 Tannerella sp.
TTGCCCTGAGCCACATATCCGTTGTAGGAAATATAGGCTTTGCCGTCTTCGGCGCGTTTTGTGGTGATAAGGATAACTCCGTTGGCCGCACGGTTTCCGTAAATGGCGGCCGATGCGGCGTCTTTAAGCACGGAAATCGATTCGATGGATTTCGAGTCAATGGAGTTGATGTTCGATTCGACGCCGTCGATGAGCACCAGCACATCGTTGTTGCCCAGCGTCGTTTTACCACGCACACTGATTATGCCGCCATCGCCGCCCGGCTTGCCGCTTCGCTGCGTCACGACGACGCCGGGAACAAGACCCGTCAGCGCCAGCGAGGTTTGCGCCACCGTCCGTTTTTCCATTTCAGGCAGAGAAACCGTTGCTACAGCGCCGGTCAGGTTCGCTTTTTTCTGCGTGCCGTAACCGACCACGACGACTTCCTCGAGCGCCTGGGCATCTTCCTGCAGGATGATTTGCAGTTGCGTTCGATTTCCCGGGGCGATTTCCTGCGTCACGTAACCGATAAACGAAACGACCAGCGTCGCCCCCGACGATACGTCAAGGCCGAACTTCCCGTCCACATCGGTAATTGTTCCGTTGGCTATAACGCCCTTTTCCAGAATATTCGCACCGATTACCGGCTCGCCCGCCTGGTCGACGACCGTGCCCGTGATGCGAATTTTGCTCTGCGCCGGATCGGCCGTTTCCGAAGAATAGCCATCGCGGGCGCCTGCCATCCCTGTCCCCGTCAGCAGGAGAAAGGCGGACAGCATCATGATTTTCACATGTCTTTCAAGTCTGGCATTTTTCATGCTCTTAATTAATCTGTTCGTCATGCTTAATAATTTAATTTTGTTATTGATGTATTAATTACTATGGTATCTGTGCATTTACAGAATTGCCGCGACCGGGAAGACTGTACCGGCGTTTTCCGGTCGCCATGCCGGCCGTGCAGCCCGGAAGCCTCCGGGTCTTTGATTTTCTGATGTTTTGATTTTTCGAACTGTTGAATATTCGAGTAGCAGGAAGAATGCTGTGTGGGGTATGGCAGGCGAAAATTTACGTTCGGGAGCGCACTCCCGTTCGCAATACTGTCTGAGGGAGAGGATATTATGCCCCCCCCCGTAACACCTATTAATATGTAGGGATATTTTTTAGCATTTTCGCGATGTGTTGCGATGTGCACATCTCCCGGTATGTTGTTGAACTTTGCCATTAAACAATAATAAAACAGTAAAAAGAAATTTCGGCATCAAAATTATGGAAAAGAAATTTATTCTGCAAGAAAAAAGAAAGAAAATTTTTTTGCGCACCTTTGCTTGCAGTGGTCGGGAAAGAGGGGTTGGAGCAGATTCGTCATTACCGCGACAGGATAGATGCTTCGGCGCCTGCGCGGTTAGTGATTTTCGACCGCCGCCCCAAAGCTGCCGCGAGATGAAAAAAATATCGTGGACAGTCGATGAAACAGATAATGTGACCGTGCCGGGATGTTGAAATCGGCACGCAACAATCAAAAAGACGTGACAAATCCTGATTTCTTCATCCCGAATCACCCCGTATGACGGATAAAATCCGCATCGAACATTATTTTTTTTAGCAATGTATTGCGTATATGAAAAAATAGCTGTACTTTTGTCCCGCATTTCAGGAAAAGAAAGGCTGCATTATTTTCTTCCTTAGCTCAGTTGGTTAGAGCATCTGACTGTTAATCAGAGGGTCCTTGGTTCAAGTCCAAGAGGAAGAGCTGGCCGGACGGATTCCTGACGACAAATGTATTTATTCCTGTATTCGCGATTATCCGCATTTTTTCTTTTTTGCGACAAATCAATATGTGAGAAAATCCATAATTTCCATATTTGCATCAAATAAACATAAAATATAAACAAACATTTGCCGAATGGATTTATCCTGCAAGTATAATTCGTCAAAACTGCTACTTATCAGCATACTGAGTGCAGTCTTTATCATTTATCCCAACATTGCCTGCCTTTCGTGGGAGTTGAGCCAAATGGACAAGACCGTGCATCCTGAACATCTGTCTTTTTTCGTCTTCAGACTGTTTTTCTTTATAGCCCTGATATTCATAATCCTGAAATATAATCTGGAAAGGATCAAAACCGTCTGTTTCAAGAAACGGATGATAAAAACGTTCGCGGCGGCAGTCGTCGCCTATCTGGTATACGTGTGTATTTCGCACCTTTTCAGCATCAAGGCCGACTGCTTTACGAGCATACTGCTTTTTCAATTCTTTGTTGTAGGCATCGTGTGCACTTTTGTAGGGCATGTTTTCCTGCTGTATGCCGTGCAGTGGAAAAAAGAACAGGAAATCGAACAGCTGAAAATCGAAAACCTGCAAAGCCGCTACAACGCCCTTACCAATCAGATCAATCCTCATTTTTTCTTCAATTCGCTGAACGGACTGTCTGCACTCATCCGGAAAAAGAACGAAGAAAACACGCTGGCGTATGTGAACAAACTGTCGGACGTTTTTCGCTATATCCTTCAGAGCGAGAAAAAAGGACTGGTTACCCTGGGCGAAGAACTGGAATTTGCAGAAGCTTTTCGCTACATGATGGAAGTGCGTTTTGCCAACAAACTTGTGTTTAACATCATTGTGGCCAAAGAAAAGATGGAGTTGAAACTGCCCGCTCTGTCTCTGCTTCCGTTGATCGACAATATCGTCGTGCACAACGTCATCGACAGTCATCACAAAATGGTGGCGGATATATGGCTGAACGAACAGACGGAACTGGTCATATCCAATCCCGTTTTTCCGAAACATGCGTCGACGCCAACCAACGGAACAGGGCTTCAGAATCTTGAACACCGTTTTGCCCTGCTGATGAACAGGCAAATCCGCATCGAGCCGGGCGAAAAGATATTTAGAGTTTATTTGCCTCTAAAACAGCCGAAAGATGCGGATACTGATAGTTGAAGACGAAACGGTTGCGAGTGACAACCTCGTGGCCATGCTTGCGGAAACAGATCTCTCCGTCGAAATAGCGGGAATTACGGAAAGCATCGAACAGACCGTTCAGTGGCTGCAAACCAATCCTGCTCCCGACCTTATCTTTATGGACATACATCTGTCCGACGGCGAAGCGTTCGCCATCTTCGACGCCATTCAGATGGATATGCCCATCATTTTCACGACGGCATACGATGAGTACGCCCTCGAAGCGTTCAAGGTGAACAGCATAGATTATCTGCTTAAGCCCATCAAAGCCGAACAGCTGAGGCGCGCGCTGGACAAATTCGAGAAACTGACAAATGCCGACCTCCTGCAATACCTCTCACAGATGATGCACCTGGCGCCTGCCTCCAAATATAGAGACAAACTGCTGATACCTGTCAGAGACAAACTGTTGCCGGTGAGCATCGAAGACGTCTCGTGTTTTTATACTACGGACAAGAATACGCGCGTCTACCTGAAAGACGGCAAATACCACCCTTACAACAGGACGCTCGAGCAGGTGATTGCTTCGCTGAACCCTGCCCGTTTCATCCGCGCGAACAAACAGTTCGTGATTGCGCGCAACAGCGTGAAAAATATCACCGTCTGGTTTGACAGCCGCCTGCTTGTGACGCTCGATGTCGAAGTCCCCGAACGGATTTACATCAGCAAAAACAAGGCGGCGGAATTTAAATCGTGGATGACAAAAGGCTCTTTCCGTTCGAATCTCGAATCTTGAATTTCGAATCACAATCCCAGTAATTTGTGCGTATCCTCCGCAAACTGCCTGTACATTGCGCGCTGCTGTTGCGTCATCCCGATCGTGTCGGCCACCCATTCGGGCAGGATGCGGTAATAGGGCATCAGCACCCATACGGGGACGGGCGTCATGCGGATGGCCGGCGGATGGCCGTTTTCCTTTTCGACGTCGATCACGGCAATCAATCCCCCGTCCGAATAGCGCCAGCGCTGGTTGGATACGAAGTTGCCCAGCGAATAGACCGTCACGGCGCGGACGACGCTGTCGGCATCGAGATGTTCCTCAAACGGTTGTATCGTGTGCGGATGGCTGCCTATTATCACGTCTGCACCTCTCTGCCGGCAGAAGGCATCGAGCATCCGCTGCGCGCTGTCCGGCTGGCGGGCGTATTCTTCGCCCCAGTGGAAGAAGACGATGACGCAGTCCGTTTCGCCACGGTCGATCCGTGCCAGGTCGGAGGCAATCGTCGCCGTGTCTGTCAGGTTGACGATTGTATTTGCAGGGATTCCCATGCCGTTTGTGCCGTAGGTATAGTTCAGCAGGGCAAAATGAATGTCGTCCACCACAAAGCGTAGCGGATGCCGGGCACGGTACTGCAGGCTGTCGGTAAAAACACCCGTAACGGCGATGCCGCAGGAGTCGAGATAGCCGACAGTGAAGGAGATGCCGGCAAGCCCGTTGTCGCAGATATGATTGTTTGCGAGGGCGGCGATGTCGATTCCGATGTCTGACAGTGCATCGGCAATCTGCGTCGGCGAACGGAAACGGGGATAGCCCGTATAAGGCGCGTGTGGTGTCAGCGTCGTCTCGAAGTTGAGCACGGCGACGTCTGCTTCGCGAAACAGGTCTCGCACGTATTGAAAAGATTCCGAGTAGTCTAACGATCCGCCGGATGTACGGGCGGCGTTTATCTGCGACGTGTGCTGCATCAGGTCGCCGGCAAAGACAAGGCGCGCGTGCCGGACGGGAGGAGGGCTGTCTGCCTCGTCCGTTTTGACGTCCGTATCCTGCCGCAGGAAATACAGCAACAGGACGCACAGCGTCAGCAGACAGGCGATGCCGCATCCGATATATACCGGTAAATGGCCGCGTTTCATGTCTCGCTGTCGCTTTCGTACCATGATGCGTACATGTGATAGTTGCGGGCTATTTTCCGGTTGATTTCGCTGGCCTGCCCGGGCGCGACTTTCTTGACAAACCTGGCCGGGACGCCTGCATATATGCTGCCTGCTTCGACCAGGGTATGGGCGAGCACCACCGAGCCGGCGGCAACGATCGCGCCTTCGCCGACGACAGCATGGTCGAGCACTACGGCTCCCATGCCAATCAGCGCGCTGTGGCATATTTTTGCGCCGTGGACGGTTACGTTGTGACCGATCGAAACGTCGTCGCCAATCTCGATTGTCGACTTTTCATATAATGTATGCAGCACGGAGCCGTCCTGTATGTTGACGCCGCTGCCGATGCGAATGGAGTTGACATCGCCGCGCAACACGACGCCATACCAGATGCTGCAACCTTCGCCTATCACCACATCGCCTATAATCACAGCCGTTTCGGCCACAAATGTATCTTTCCCTATGACGGGCGTAATTCCTCTGAGAGGTCTGATTAATGCCATATATCTATTTGGTTTGTACGTACAGTGTGCAAAGGTATGATTATAAATTTGAAATTCACCCTTCAAGATTCAATATTCAGAGTGAGTGCAGTTCGGATTGCTAAAAGACACTGTCGTACCGGAAAGATATTTTCGAACACAATCTGCAAACTTACGTAGTTCTCGTACAGAGGCTTTACCTTCGCAAGTTCGATAGGATCAATACCATAAGCGGTTTCGTTTTTCGTCGCCGTTTCATAGGCGAGATCGATATAACCCTTGAAGCCGTTGACGGTCTTTGGAATTACAATTTTTCCTTCCATAGTCATGCATCTTTTAAGTTAATACTCTTATAAATAAACACTCGTTGAATTACCCGTTTGCACAGTGATTGAAAACTTCCGGGCGGCGGCGCGCAGGGAATGCGGCGGCGATTGTAAAAATCCCACAAAAATGGTATTGCAGGATGCCGGGCGCACCTCTACCTTTGCAGTCGAAAAAAACAGTAACAAATTATGACGGCTTATACATATATATATAATAAAACATCCTCCGAAGCGCACCTGTTTCGGGCGGGATGTTTCCGTATGCCGTCGAACCTCTTCCGAATGTGCTCCCACAGCACAGCATGTTAAGAATATACCTCATCATCATGTCGTGTGGCCGGCAGCAGGAGTTGCGGCCATGCGTCTCAAAGCCGGGGAAATGTGATTTCTCCGCAAATCAAACAGACAGATAATTTAACAGACAAAACGGATATAAATTAAAATTTTATGTGTATAAAAAAAGTAAACTTCATTGAGAAAGGATATGACAATATGAGAAAATATATCCTGACATTACTCGTCTTTTCGGCATCGCTTTCGCTTCATGCACAGCATAAAATCAGCGGAACGGTGCTCGAAGCAAGCACGAACGAACCCGTCCCCGGCGCAAGCGTCTACATCAAGTCGAGCACCGAAGGGACGACAAGCGACGACGAAGGCCGTTTCGACCTTGCAACAAACCGCCCGCTCCCTCTGACGCTGGTGGTCAGTTACCTGGGATACAAAACGGCCGAAATAGACATCTACGAGGCGGAAGAACCCGTCGCCGTGCTGTTGAACAACGACTGGAATCTGCTCGAACAGATTGTAGTGGTTGGCTACGGCACGCAGCGGCGGCGCGAACTCACGGGCGCCGTAACGACCGTTTCGAAAGCTACGCTCTCGCAGCCCGTCGTCTCGGTCGACAATCTGCTGGGCGGCGCCGTGGCAGGCCTGAACGTGACGCAGGGCGGACAGCCCGGCTCGACCTTCAACGTGCGCATCCGCGGCGGCAATTCCATCACGGCTGACAACGACCCGCTGTTCGTCGTCGACGGCGTGATTCTCTACGGCAACAGATCGACCGGCGCCGACGTAACACGGGTTTCGGCCGAGCTTAATCCGCTTGCAGCCATCAATCCGAACGACATCGAGTCGATCGAAGTACTCAAGGACATATCGGCTACCGCCATCTACGGCTCGCGCGGCTCGAACGGCGTGATCATCATCACCACCAAAAACGGACAGCGGGGCAAGGGCAAAATCGAGTACCAGTATACCGTCGGCTGGCAGCAGGCGACCAAAACGCTCGACCTGCTGAACGCCGGCGAATGGGCAGCGCTCAACAGAGAAATCGACCCGAACGGATACTTCAAGGATTACTCCGACGCGCAGATCGCCGCGCTCGGCCGGGGCGACGACTGGCAAGATGCCGCACTGCGCACCGCCGTCAATCAGAATCACCAGATTTCGTTCAGCGGAGGCGACGACAGGACGCGATACCTCATCTCGGGCAACTTTACCAACCAGGACGGCATCCTGCAGAATACGAACTTCAAGCGCTACACCGGCCGGTTCAACTTCGACCGCGAGATTGTCAGTAACCTGTCCGCGGGGCTGATCGTGAATGCAAGCAAGCTGGATCAGAACGGACTGAACAACTATCCGTCGTATGCCAGCGGCTTTTCCTCTCCGCTCGACCAGATTATCAAGACGTCGCCCGTCACGCCCATCTACAGCGCCGGCGGCGGCTTCAACTATCGCAACGAGTTCGAATCGGGCGACCTGCGCAAGGGCGACATCACAACCAACGCGCTCTCCGATCTCTACAACACCATTGCGCAGAACGTCAGCAACTCGCTGCTCGCCAACTTCAACCTGCGCTATACCGTCATTCCCGAACTGGTACTGAAGGTCAGCGCCGGCTCGAACATCACGAACACGACGCAGAATTATTTCGCCCCCTCGTATGCCACGGGCGGCTTCTCGGCCAACGGATACGCCAGCGTGGGCAACCGGCGTACCGACATCTGGCAGTACGAATATACTGCCAACTACACGAAACAGTTGAACAGGGAACATTACTTCGACATCCTGGCGGGCTACACCACGCAGACGACAAAAGAGGAATCGTCCACGGCCACGGGTACCGATTTCGCCAACGAACAGCTGCTATACCACAGTCTGCAGAGCGGCGCCACGCGACAGGCTCCCAGTTCCGGCGGCTCGGAAGCCGTGCTCAATTCCGTGATCGGAAGGGTCAACTATACGTTCAGAAACCGCTACAACCTCACGGCCACGCTTCGCGCCGACGGCTCGTCGCGCTTCTCGCCCAACCACAAGTGGGGATACTTCCCGTCGGTCGGGCTGTCGTGGAACGTCAGCGAAGAGGCTTTTCTCAAGGGGAACAAGACCGTGAGCGACCTCAAGCTGCGCGCAAGCCTCGGCACCGTCGGCAATCAGGAAATCGGCAACTACAAGTATGAAGCGACATACGGCACGACGTCGAACTATTCCTTCAACCAGGGACTGGTGGTAGGCTACGTGCGTACCAACCCCGAAAATCACGACCTGAAATGGGAACAGACCGCCGCCTACAACGTCGGCGCCGACCTGAGCCTCCTCGACTCCAGGCTGAACTTCGTATTCGATGCGTACTACAAGAAAACAACCGACCTGCTGCTCAACACGCCGACCGAAATCACCACAGGCTTCGGCTCGGTACTGCGAAACGTGGGGAGCGTGAGTAACAAAGGCGTCGAACTTGAAGTGCGCGGCATCGTTGTCGACACCAAAGACCTGAACTGGTCGGTTTCCGCCAACCTGGCAAAGAACATCAACCGCGTGCTCGACCTCGGGCCGGGAATCGACAATATCAGTAACAGTACTTTCGTCGGACATTCGCTTGGTGCACAGTATCTGATCGTATACGACGGCATTGTGCAGAAGAGCGACGATCTCTCTAAAATCGTTGGCCCGTCGTGGAAAACGACCGTAGAGCCGGGCGACGAGAAATTCGTCAACCAGAAAGACGTGGATGCCAACACAAAAGTCGTCGACGAGACCAACGACCGCGTCATCCTGGGTACCAACGTTCCCGATTTCATTTACGGCTTCTCAACAAACCTGACGTACAAATCGCTCAGTTTGTTCGCCACGTTTCAGGGCGTGAGCGGCAACAGGGTGTACAACACGCTCCGCCAGTCGCTCGAACAGCCGAACAAGAGCTACAACGGACTGGCCACGCTCGTCGATCGCTGGACGGAATCCAATCCCTCGACCGAGATTCCGAAGGCGCAGCACATCAGCTCGACCTACCGCACCAGCCGCTATCTCGAAGACGGCGCCTACCTGCGACTCAAGAATGTGACGCTGAACTACGTCCTGCCCGTGAAAATCGCCTCGGCGCCCTCGGCGCGCTTCAGCGTGTTCACCTCGGCGCAGAATCTGTTTACGCTGACCAAATTCACCGGCTACGATCCCGAAACGGGAGGCGGCGTCTCGGCCTATCCTCTCGCACGTTCGGTTTCGTTTGGCGTCAATCTTTCCTATTGAACTGTTTTTTTTATGTATCATTCAAAATTATCAAGAAAATGAAAAAGATTATCCATACACTACTGATCGTATTGTCGGTCGCCGTCTGTTCGTGCAACGACAATCTGGACCTTTTGCCCGTAGGCTCGCTTACGGACAGTAATTTCCCCGCCACCGACGGCGACGGCATTGCGCTGGTCAACGCCATCTATCAACCTAACGTAGGAATAAGCACGTCGCTGGGCTACCTGATCGACCTGACAACCGAACTGGAAGCGAACGGCGAAAACACGAACAGCGGCGGCTATCTGCTGGGCGTGATGCAGTGGGAGCCCAACAACAGCTACGTCACCGGCATGTGGAACTCGCTCTACAACGGCATTACGCGCGCCAACGACGTGGTCGACAAGGTGGGCGCCTCCGAAAGCATCTCGCCCGATCTGAAACGGAGGCTCGTGGGCGAAGCCAAATTCCTCCGCGCGTACTACTATTTCTATGCCGTCCAGTTCTGGGGCGAAGTGCCGCTGGTGCTTCACAACACCGAAGGCTCGAACACGACCCGCACCGCCGTGGACGACGTGTACGGCCAGATTGTCCAGGACCTTAAGGACGCCGCCGCCGCGCTGCCCCGTGCAGACGAATACGCCGACGCCGACCGGGGACGCGCCACGCAGGGCGCCGCCTACGCCTACCTCGCGAAAGTCTATCTGGTCTGGGGGCAGACGTCGGAAAAGAGCGGTGCCGCCGTGCAGAAGGAACGCTACCGCGAATCGCTCAACTACTCCGCTCAGGTCACCGGCTACGAACTGGAAGAGAATTTCCTCGACAACTGGTCGAAAATCAACCGCAACGGCAAGGAAAGCATCTTCGCCACGCAGCACATCCAGGGTCAGGCAGCCGCAAGCGATGGAGGGAATCACCTCGTGCACTGCTCGTTCTACGGCGGATTCTCGAACAGCCGCCTGCCGCACGTCTACGCCACGAGCGACTACTGGTATCACGACTTCGACGACCGCGACCAGCGCAAGAAAGGCACCTACGTGAAGGAACTGTTCGACCCCTCGACCGGCGAAGTGTTTGTCTTCGACCGCGTGCGTTTCCGCAAATATATTGACACGACGGACGTCATCTCGTCGGCCAATACCCGCGACATCAACCGTACGATAATCCGTTACGCCGAGGTGCTGCTGCTCAGAGCCGAAGCGCTCAACGAATTCAACGGCGGTCCGACCGACGAAGCTTACGTGGCCATCAATCAGGTGCGCCGCCGCGCCTTCCGGCAATTTCCTCTGACCGCCGTGCCGGCCGAGCCGGGCGTCGACCTGCCTCCCGGTCTGGACTATGCCGGATTCAGGCAGCGGATACAGCAGGAGCGCGTCTTCGAACTCACCTACGAGCAGAACCGCTGGACCGACCTCGTGCGGTGGCGCACGTTCGTCGGCACGCTGCGCAACGCCGTCAAGCAGGGATACCTCAGCGAGGAATATAATAAGCAAAACGTAAAACTGAAATACTACCGCTTCCCCATTCCGAAAGGTCAGCGCGACATCAACCCTGACGGCCTCTGGCAAAACTGGGGCTACGACGGCTTCGACGAAAGCAAAACGGGCGCAAATCCCTACGCCGCCTTCGAACCGGAATATGCGGGGGAAGGGTTTTGAAAGTAAAAATAAACACGGGAATCGGCCGTTTTCGTTCGTATACGGGAAATCTCCGCCAGGCATTTTTAATAGTGACCAAAAGCGGCGAAAAGTTTGTTTTCAGTTGTGAAAACGCGACGTTTGTGGTTGACACCATAAAAGTGCTTATATCGTGACGGATTTAGCTAACAAAGAATACAGACAAACAATTTAAATTACAAAAAGAATGAATAAAAAAAACGTTAAAAAAGAAAGAGGCCGGCAAAAACGCCTCACACTGGCAGGACTGTTCTTGCTCTCGGCTGCGCTGTGGTCATGCAGTTCGCAGGGAGAAAACGATTCCTCCGCACGGGTGGAAACATTCAGCGACTATCCGTCGATATTCCGCACGGAGTCGGCCAAAAACAGATTCAAGACGGTAGCGCCGTCGCTCAACGGCTTCCTTCAACGCCGACTCGCTGCGCTCCACCTGCTCGAACAGACGCCGAGCGACGACCTTCAGCCCGTCACGCTGCACGTGCGCACCACCGCCGAACAGCGCGCCGGCGTGCGCCGCATCCGCTTCCGCGGACACCAGATCATCAGCGACAGCGACTATTCCTTTGCCGGATACAGCCTCGGCCCCGGCTCGCCCGAATCGGCGCTCACCGTCATTGCCAGCGACATTGCCGACACCTACGTCAGCCAGGCCGCGCTCAAGGGCGTGCGCATCGACTCGCTCGGCGTGTCCATCGTCAGCCGTCCCGACTCCGTCCCGCCGACCGAACGCATCGTCTATCCGCACAACCTGCTCTACACGATTTACGTCAAGTCGCCCGCTTCGGACGAACAGTTGGAAGAGTTGCGCCTGCTAACCGAGCAACATTCGCCCGTCTTCAACCTGGTTTCGACCCGGCAGGTAATCGCAAGCGACATCGACTATCGTCAGACGCCCAAAGACCTGACCGCCCAGCCGCCGTACCAGCCGGGACTGCGCGAGTACCTCAAATACAAACGTGCCGCCCTCCTTGCGCGGCAGAATCGCGGAGGCGGGGGGCGTCAGGCCAACTCCGACAGCACGCGCGTCCGTTCGCGCTCCGCACAGCCGCAACCCGACCATCTGCACGTCGAGGTCGACCCTGTTTCGGGTGCGCGCCGTCTCCATATCCGGCATTTCAATTTTCTGCACGACAATCCGTCCTGGCTCGCAGGCAACGACCTGGGGCCGAGCGCGCATGAACATCAACTGGGCGTGCTGACAAGTTGCATCACCCACATCACGGAGATACAGGCCGCCTCGCGCCAGGTTGTGCTCGACACGCTCTCGATAAGCATCGAAGGCACGATAGACCCGCGCGCCGGACGTCCCGGATTCGAAGACGTGCCGCCCTGGCTGCACAACATCCGCTACACAGTGCATGTGAGATCGCCCCACACCTACGAGGAAATCGTCGCCCTGCGCGATGCTGTCGAAGCCGTCTGTCCGATATACAACCTGATCCTCGCCGAACAGAAAATCGAAGGCCGAATTGTGCGCGAAAACCCCGGTGCATATCGCGTGCATCCGCAATATCATTATCATAACAGAGATTAAGCAGGCGTTCCCATCATTTTTGCAATCTCAACTTAATAAAATACTCTCTATTTGTTTCTCACGCCTGTTTTCCATGCCGGCATGTCGTATTCCCTAACGATGTGCCGGCAATTACAGAACGACGGTGACGGAAACTCGGGAAAAACAAATTCGAGATAACGGAATACGGAAAATAATTCGATACATTTGAACCTTTGAATTTTTAAATCCTATCTTAAATATAATAAAACATAAAATAGAATAAAAAAATATTATATTCATTCATATACTCTAAAACTGACATAAATTGCGTACCTTTGCAGTCGCTTATCGTTTTATTAAAGTAAACATTGAAAACATTTGAAGAATTAGGAGTTGCCGCACCATTGTTGCAGGCAATCCGTGAAATGGGTTACGAAGTCCCCATGCCGGTTCAGGAGGAAGTGATTCCTCTGCTGCTCGGAAATGACAACGATGTGATTGCCCTTGCACAGACAGGAACCGGTAAAACAGCGGCTTACGGCTTGCCCATCCTGCAAAAAATCGACCGTCCCCAGAAACAGCCACAGGCATTAATCCTCTGTCCGACGCGCGAACTTTGCCTGCAAATCGCCGGCGACCTGAACGAGTATTCCAAATACGTGAACGACCTGAAAGTCCTGCCCGTATATGGAGGGTCAAGCATCGAGAGCCAAATCAAGACGCTGAAAAAAGGAGTGCATATCGTCGTCGCTACCCCCGGACGGCTACTCGATCTGATGAACCGCAAGACGGTAGACCTGAGCGACATTAAAAGCGTCATTCTGGACGAAGCGGACGAAATGCTCAATATGGGATTTTCCGACAGTATCAACGCGATTCTGGCCGAAGTGCCGCCGTCGCGAAACATGCTGCTTTTCTCGGCCACCATGCCGCAGGAAATCGCCCGAATTACAAAAAAGTACATGCATGACCCGAAAGAAATCGTCATCGGACGAAAAAACGAAGGCAATGCAAACATCCGCCACATCTATTATCTGGTACATGCGCGCGACAAATACCTTGCCCTCAAACGACTCGTGGATTATTATCCGAATGTCTACGGAATCGTGTTTTGCCGCACCCGCAAGGAGACGCAGGAGATTGCCGACAAACTGATTCAGGACGGATACAACGCCGATTCGCTGCATGGCGAACTCAGTCAGGCGCAACGCGACTACGTGATGCAGAAATTCCGCATCCGCAACCTGCAACTGCTGGTAGCTACCGACGTGGCGGCGCGCGGACTGGATGTCGACGATCTGACGCACATCTTCCATTATGGCCTGGCCGACGAAACCGAATCATACACGCACCGGAGCGGACGGACAGGACGGGCCGGAAAAACAGGCATATCCATCGCCATCTGCCACATCAGAGAAAAAAAGAAACTCCGCGAAATCGGAAAAGTCATCAACAAATCATTCGAAAAAGGTACGCTCCCGACCGGAAAAGCCATCTGCGAAAAACAACTTTTCAATCTGGTAGACCAGATCGAAAAGGTAAAAGTCAACGAAGAAGAAATCGCATCGCTGATGCCGTCCGTCTTACGCAAACTGGAATGGTTAGAAAAGGAAGACATCATCAAGCGGCTTATTTCTCTCGAATTTAACCGGATGATAGACTACTACCGGGATGCGGACGATATTGAAATGGTAGACGAATCACCTTCCCGAAAAGAAAGCGGAAAAAAAGAAGACTACAAGGAACGCGGCAGCCACCGTTCGTACAACAAGGCCGAAGAAGGCTACAAACGGTTCTTCCTGAATTTTGGGAAAGCGGACGGACTGTATCCCAACCAGCTGATTGACCTGATTAACCGGTGCGTTCCGGGCAAAGTCCCCATCGGACGGATTGATTTGCGCGACCATTTTTCTTTCTTCGAAGTGGAAAAAGGAGAAGCACAGCGCGTGATGGACCTAATGAACACCTACGAGGTGGACGGACGCGCCATTTCCGTCGAACCGGCCGACGAAAAAAACAGCAAAAAAGACAGTGGATGGAGCAGCGGACTGTCGAAAAAACGGAACACCGCATACGCCTCCAAACGCGACCGAAGCGGCGGCGACGGCCCCTGGTGGCGACAGGCTCCAAACGACCGAAAAAAAAAGAAACCGGCCGGAAAGAAATGATTTCCTGATTTTTTGATTTTTTCGAATCCCGCAACTGTAACCCGATTGTTCGAATTGCGTCATAACAACAAACAAAAGTCGATAACACCGGATGGAATCAGTTACGGATGGTTACTGCATAGAAAAGATACTGGCAGGCAGGACGGAATATTTTTCCGTGCTGATGAAAAAATACAGCCAGCCCGTATTTTCGCTGATAGTGAAGATGGCGGGAAACAGAGAAGACGCAGAAGAACTGACGCAGGATGTGTTTTTGAAAGTCTTCCGTTCGCTGTCGACTTTCCGTGGCAACAGCAGTTTTTCCACATGGCTCTACAGGATTGCATACAACACAGCCATCTCGGCCATGCGGAAACCGAAGCCGGAATGGCTTCCGTTCGAAGAGATTGCCGACACGGCGGACGAAGATGCGGAAGACGAAGTGGCCGGACTGGACAGCAACATCCAACTGGATCGCCTGCAAAAAGCGCTCCAGCAACTTCCTCCCGACGACAGGGCGCTCCTGATGCTGTTCTACACGCACGAAAAAACGGTAGACGAAATCAGCATCATCACGCGTCTGAGCCGGCCGAACGTAAAGACAAAATTGCACAGGATAAGAAAAAAACTGCTTCTCCTGATGACCGAAGATATTTGAAAACAAGAAAAATTATGAACAGGAACGAAAATGATATACTCAAAACGATCTTCGTCCGCATGGCGGAAGACGACGATACGCTCCCGGACAGTTTCCAGACGAAAACGATGGAACGCATCCGGAAGGAAAGCGAACGGTTACAGAAACGCAACGAACGGCTGCAGTTGATTCTCCCCTTTGCGGCGCTGCCGGTCATTGCCGGTCTGGCGGTGGCCGTCTTCATCTATATGGATATTTCGCTGCCCGACATCTCTTTCCCCTCAATATCCATCCCCGTCCCATACCTGATGATGGGCGCACTCACACTGATTCTGCTCGTTGGAGACATTTTCATGCGGAAAGCTTATTACAAAAAACATCCGTTCTGACCCGTCCGGACAAGGCGCCGCTTCGCCCGAACGGAAGCGACAGTTAGACACGCACCCTGCCCCGGACATATCGCAACAGGGCAGAAACAACGGCCAAAAGAAAATTTTATTCAAAAAAATTTTTTTCAAAACATGTTTTTGTCATCAGTTCTTTTTATCTTTGCCGCATCTTTTGGCGTCATTTCCCTGTTTTCTGGAGAGAAATGATGAAAAAAGAATCAAGTTTTTTAATATAACATACGGATATTTTAATTATTTAGAAAAGATGGAAAATAAAAAATTGAACTTAAGATTCGGCATTATATGCATGATTATCTTCCTTGCGGCGGGTAGCCGGTTTATTCCGCATCCGCCCAATTTCTCGCCGATCGGCAGTATTGCGCTGTTTGGAGCAGCTTACTACAGCAGACGATACTGGTCGTATCTCATTCCGCTTGCCGCCATGTTTCTGAGCGATATGGTGATAAACAATGTCCTGTTCCGCTCGTTTTTCGGCGGTTTCACATGGTTCTACAGCGGGGCGCTGTTTACGTATGGTGCCGTGTTGATGATCGTACTGCTGGGAACCTTTGCGCTCAGGAAAGTACGCATTTCCAACCTGATCCTGTCGGCGCTGGGCGCTTCCGCGATCTTTTACCTTGTATCGAATTTCGGCGTATGGGCTTCGACCGGAATGTACGGCATGTATCCGCGTACATTTGTGGGATTGATGGAATGTTACATCGCAGGCCTGCCGTTCCTGCAGAACATTGTGGCCGGCGACTTGATTTACACGATTACGCTGTTCGGCGTTTTCGAACTGATACAGTACAAGTGCCCCTCGCTCAGACCGCAAAGTGTCAGTCTGTAGCGAAAGATGATTGTGCCGGAGCAAGAACGCTGCTCCGGACACACGAAACAAAAAACACCCCGTAAAAGCAGCAAGGCGCATCCGCCGCCGGGACGTGGCAGAATCCCGTCGCGACAGCGGACGCTCCCTGCAAGGGGACAACAATTACATTGTGTGCGGAACGATTCTGATCATTAATGAATGAAATTATCAGATCTTCGTTTTTTTTCATCTTCGAATTTTTTCGCGCGCAGCATAGAATACGGATGTCGGTGTAACCGCGATGCTTCCGCAGGCGGTTAGTAAAAGGGAATCCGGTGCAAAACCGGAACTATACCCGTAGCTGTAAGTTCTGTAAAACCTCGGTACGCTTCTTTGGTCACTGGGCTTTGCAGTCGGCAGAGAAAAGACGTTGCCCGCACGTTTTCCGCGCCTTGCGGAAACGGTAAAAACGCACGTCTGAGTCGACTGTCGGTCCCGGGAAGGCCGCCGAAATGAGGAGAACAAGTCAGAAAACCTGCCATCATCCCGATTTGTTATATTCCGCCGCGGGCGAAGGCGGAAAATAATACGAAACTGACACATGTCGAATGTATTATACAGGAAAGAGTTGCTGCTCTGTGTAGGACTGTGGTTTTCCGCCGTGTCGAGCGCACAGGAAAAAGATACCGTCGTCCTTCGTTCGCTTTCAGGTGTGGAAGTGGTGGAGAAGGTACGTCCTCCCTCGATGCGGGCGGGTGCGCCTGTCCAGCAACTCGACCGCACGGGCATGGAACGCCTGGGGCTGCAGGATCTGTCCGAGGCCGTCGGCCGTTTTTCGGGCGTGACGGTGCAGGACTACGGCGGCATCGGCGGATTGAAGACCGTCTCGGTGCGTAGCCTCGGATCGCAGCATACGGCCGTCAGCTACGACGGCATCACCGTTACCGACGCTCACCGCGGACAGATTGACATCAGTTGCTTCTCGCTGGACAATGTCGAAAGCGTGGCGCTCACCATCGGCCAGACCGACGATATTTTCCAGACCGCCCGCATGTATGCCTCGGCGGGTGCGCTGAATATCCGTACCGGCGAACCCGTATTTGCCGGACGCCGCAACCGTCTGCGAGTGAAGGTCAAGGGTGGATCGTTCGGTCTGTTCAATCCTTCGGCACGCTACGAACAGCAACTCGGCCGCCGGACGTCTCTCTCCTTTCATACCGAGTGGCTGAGCGCCAGGGGAGACTATCCCTTTACGCTGACAAACGGACAACTCGTGACAAAAGAAATACGGAAAAACAGCGATATACAATCCCTGCGAGCGGAGGCCAACGTGTATGGCCACATCGCAAACGGCGGGAAGTGGCAGGCAAAAGCGTATTACTACGATTCCGAACGGGGGCTGCCCGGCTCGGTCGTACTGTATGCCAGCCGTACCAGGGAACGCCTGTGGGACAGGAATTTCTTCACGCAAATGCACTGCCGGGCGCCTCTGAGCCGGACGCTGACGTGGCAGGCGCAAACCAAATACAACTACACGTACAGCCTGTATCACAACGTGGACGAGCAGTATGCGGAAGGCCTCACGGCCGACCGGAACACGCAAAGGGAATACTACGGTTCGGCGGGACTGTGGTATGCACCGTCATCGCCGTGGTCGGCGTCGCTGAGCAGCGACGTGTCGCATACGTCGCTGGAGAGCAACGTCGTCGGGCTGCTGTCGCCAACGCGCCTGACATCGCTCACTGCCCTCGCCGCACAGTTTAAAAACACGCGCCTGACGGTAACGGCCAGCCTGCTGGCTACATACATGAAAAACGAAGTGAAGCAGGGACGCCGTCCGGACGACAGGCAGCGCCTCTCGCCGGCCGTCAGCCTCTCTCTGCGTCCGCTGACGGGCAGCGCGCTGCGGCTGAGAGTTTCCTGCAAGGACATCTTCCGCGTGCCGACGTTCACCGACCTGTACTACATACGCATGGGCAATACGAACCTCCTGCCCGAGAAAGCAACGCAGTTCAACGCCGGACTGACGTGGAGCGGGAGGATACCCGCAGTGGCGCGGCTCGTAACCCTGTCGGCCGACGGATACTATAACCGCGTAACGGACAAAATCGTAGCCATCCCGACAATGTATGTCTTCAAGATGATGAATACGGGAAAGGTCGAAATCCGCGGCGCGGATGTAAACTTGTCGGCCGAATGTCCTCTGAACAAAACCTGTCTCCTGACGCTCGCATCGACATTCAGCTACCGGCATGCAGTAGATGTGACGAATCCCGACGACAAAAACTACCGCCACCAGATACCCTACACGCCGCGTCATTCGGGCACGGCGTCGGCCTCGTTCGAAAATCCCTGGGCAAATGTCGGCTATATGCTGACGCTGACGGGCGAACGCTACGTCCTGCCGCAAAACATCGCAGCCAACCGGATGGGCGGATACGCGGAGCACACGCTCTCGCTGAACCGGACGTTTCACCTCCCTGCCTGCCGCATCCGGGTGCAGGGCGAAGCGCTCAACATCGGCAACAAAACGTACGACATCATACGTTACTACCCGATGCCCGGACGCGCCTTCAGACTGAGTATAAATATTGACTATTAATTATAAAATTGTATTGAAATGAAAACATGTAAAATTTATCATCTCGCGGCAGCCGGTATTCTGTGCATGTACGCCTTCACCTCGTGCGACAAAGGGAATGAACCCGAACCGCCAATTGTCGAACCTTCGGACACAAGCGGCATCTATTTCCTCAACAGCGGAAGCTACGGAGGAAACAATACGACGCTCGACTTCGCCAGCCTCGCCTCCGACGAAGCCGAGCCGGAAGTGACGCACGACCTGTTCTTCGCAAAAAACAAACGCAATCTGGGCGATACGGGAAACGACATTATCGCCTACGGCAGCAAACTGTACATCGCCGTGTCGGGATCAAAAACGGTCGAAGTAATCGCGCCCGACGGCACGTCGATCAAACAGCTCTCCTTCGACGGCGATCCACGCTGCTTCGCTGCGGACGGAGGGAAAGTCTACATCACGCTCTACAACGGTTTTGTGGCGCGGTTAGACACCTCGTCGCTCGCGGTAGACCGGACGGTGCAGGTGGGGCGGAACCCCGAACAGATCGTCGTAGCCGGCGGCAAACTCTATGTGGCCAACTCGGGCGGACTGGATTTTGCTTCGGAAATCGGATACGACCGGACGGTGTCGATCATCGACATCGCGACGTTTGCGGAAACGCAAAAAGTCGAGGTGGGAATTAACCCCACCAGCGTCGTCGCGGACAGCGAGGGAGACGTCTATGTCGCCTCGATGGGCAACTACGTCGACATACCGGCCGTATTTCAGCGAATAGACAAAGACGGCCGCGTGACCATCGTCGAAGGCGTTACAGTCAGCGAGATGGCTTCGGCCGGCGACAGGATATACATCCTCTCGTCGCAGTACGACGAAAACTGGATCCCGTCGTACGCATTTATCTCCTTCGACGCCGGACAGGAGCGCGTACTGTCCACGCATTTCATCGAATCCGGTTCCGAGCCGCCGGCGCCATACAAAATCTTCGCCGACACGTATACCGGAAACATTTACATCTCGTCGAGCAACTATCTCAACAACGGCGACTTCTACGAATACGACGCGCAAGGCAAGCAACTCCGACACTGGGAACTCGGACTGAATCCGGTGAAAGCCGCCATAATGCGCATCCCGAATCCCTGAACCGTCGAATCTTCGAATTTTTGAACCGTTGCATCTTTGAATCTTTAACTGTCCGGACACAGATTCGCCCGATTAAGGGATTCCCGTGAAGTGAAATACAGGAATCATTCCGGGAATCCCGCAACCGGGCGAATCAGGCTTCGGAAGGCATCCCTTTCCCTCATCTTATCAAAAAATGCAACCGGTTGTGAAGATTCACTTCCGCCATTCCGCCGTCAATATCAAGGTATAGCAAATTCATTTCGGGATAGAACTGTTTCAGCCGGCGTTCTATGCCTTTGGCTACAATGTGGTTGGCAAT
>JAISXP010000044.1 GCA_031270465.1 Tannerella sp.
CTCCCGAGACAATGCTAGCTCTTTTATCTTTCCCATATTTATCATTGTGTTTGCTATGGGAATAACGTATATGGAGGCTGAAAATTATCATTTAAACTAATTTTGTTGAACTACTTAAAATGAAGAAAGAAGTTTTTCTGCGAACAATTATCGGAGCATCAAAAACAGTTGTCCGCGCGGACTGCCCCGTCGTCTGACGGCGAACAGGGCAATCCGCACGGCTCAGTTTACCGTATATTCAAAAAGGGATAAACAACTGTATCTGCCATCTTTGCTGTTTTCCACCCGTAAAATAGTTCGGATCCATCACGTTGCACAAGCCGTATTTATAATTGAACGAAATGTCCATATCCTGCCTGCACATCCAAATCCACAAAAAACGGCTTCAGGGCGGGCTGCAACCGGAATTTATATCCTGCTGCTGCATCAATTTTTCTTTTCCTGTCAAAATAAAAATGATATATCATGTCTCCCGAATTTGGTAATGCTTTTTTTCTAATTGTAAATTTTTTTTCACTGCTTACGCTTGGAAATCGTGAGATTTTCGTCTAATTTTGTGCACTTTTAAAAACAGGGCATGACAGAAAAAAATTGTTTCGGCAGATTGTTTCTCACACTGTTCATCGCATGGACTGCTTGTGCGGGGCTGCACTGGCTGCCGGATGAGATACTGGGCTTTTCAATAAAAAAGACCGACATGCTGTCGGAGATTCGCCGCCGGACAAACGATGTGCCGGTGGCAGATACGCTACTGTCGAATATGCAGGCTTTCATCCCTTTCGTACCGGATTCCGCCTATCTTCACTCTGCCGATTCGCTCGTGCTGGTGAAGCGTGATTCGCTGTACCTCTCGCTGCTTGCAGAGATGGAGAAGGATACGGCAGGCCTGCGAATAAGGGATTTTTCGGCGGGACACACAGGTCTGCGCCGCTTCTTCAATTCACTGCGCCACGTCGAGACGATGACGCGCCCCGTGCGCATCGCTTTTCTGGGCGACTCGTTTATCGAAGGCGACATTGTCGTGGCCGATTTCCGTGCCATGATGCAGGCGCGTTTCGGAGGGCGCGGCGTCGGGTTTGTGCCGATTGCATCGAACGTGGAACAATACCGCCCGACCGTCCGCGGGCATTCAAAAGGCTGGGAGACACATTCCATCCTGTCGGACAGGTCGTATGAGAAATATGTGCTGTCCGGACTGTCGTTCGAGGCCGGCAGCGAAGCGTCCATGTCGATCAAGACGACAAACAGCTATCCGGGGCTTGAGGCCGTATCGTCGCTGAAATTCATTTACTCCTGCAATTCGCAAGCCGAGGTGAGGCTGACATGCAACGGAGCGATGGACACGTTTCAGGATGTGCTGCCGGCAACCGGCTCCATCATGCAGTACGAGGCGCTGGGAAATTTCACGGACGGTCATTTCCTTTTTCGCAATGCCGAAGGATTGCAGGCGCTGGGCGTTGCGATGGAAGACAATACGGGAATCGTCGTAGACAACTTCTCGCTGCGGGGCAATACGGGCATCGTGTGGGCAAATCTGGACGAAAACACTTGCCGGGCATGGAACGAAATTCGCCCCTACGACCTGATTGTTATACAGTACGGCCTGAATGTAGCCTCCGAAAATGTGAACGATTACACGTGGTACATGGCAAACATGGAGAAAGCCATCCTGCAACTGCAACTGTGTTTTCCCGACAGCGACATTCTTTTGCTGAGCGTATCCGACCGGAGCCACTATCGCGACGGCGCATATCGCACGATACCGGCTATCGTAGCCTTGTGGAACGCACAGTACAAAATAGCCGGGCAGACAAGACTTCCGTTCTGGAGCGTCTTCCACGCGATGGGCGGCGAAGACGGAATGGCTCGATACGTCAAAAACAACTGGGCAAGCAAGGATTATACGCACCTGAGTTTTCGCGGCGGGCGAAAAATAGCCGCAGCGCTGTATGATGCGCTGCTTTTGGAAAAAAAACTGTATGATGAAGTGGAAGAAATACTGGACTGACCGCCTGACGGGCATTGTCATTGCCGCGCCGATCGTGGCGGCGGCGCTGATCGATTCGTTTTTCAGTGTCGTCTTCGCGAAGGACTCCGAAGACGTCCGGGAGGCGGAACGGATGTATCCGCGCGCGGCGCTGGTCGACAGCGTGAGCCTCCGGATTGACTTCGCGGTCGACTCGCTGTGCCGTATTACTGACCCGTCACATTCGCTGGATGCCTTTATGGATGAACTGGAAGCATTGCTGTCGGGGAAAGATACGGTCGTGAACGTGGTGCATCTGGGTGATTCGCACGTGCAGGCAGGTTTCTACAGCGGACAGGTGATGCACATGCTGCAGGAAGCATTCGGCAACGCCGGACGCGGATGGATATCGCCGCTCAAGCTGGCAAAAGTCAACGAGCCGAAAGACTATTTCATCACCTCAAACATAAAAGACTGGGAAGTCGGGCGGTGCATACAGAAGAACCCGCCCTGTCCGCTGGGGCCGGGCGCCATGGGTATCCGCACGCTGTCGGAACAGATCGACTTCTCGGTATGCATTTCGCCTGTCAGCGGAGCGGGATATGCTTTCCGTCAGATGGTTCTGTATCGCGACAGTGAAGCCGCCCCGATGCTGCCCGTCCACGGCGATACCATCCCGTTCGACATCTGCTGGGGCAGCGAGGCGGAAGCGCCGGGCGTCGTGACCGACACGTTTCGCGTCGCGGAAGAGATAGACGGGGTACAGCTGCTTGCCGCTCCGCGCGAAATCCCGGCAGACCGGCAAACGAAAAAAAACGCCAGCTGCTACTACGGCTTTTCGCTGGCAAACGGACGTCCGGGCATCCTGTATCATGCCGTCGGGCAGAACGGCGCCATGTTTGTGAATTATTCCCGTCCGGAATATATCCGCCGGCTGGCGCTGCTCAAGCCCTCGCTGCTCATCGTCACACTGGGGACAAACGAAGCGTTCGCACCGGAGTCGAGATTCAGTTCCGAACAGTTGGTCATGCAGATGGACAGTTTTGTCCGTACGGTAAAAGACTGTATGCCCGGTACGGCTATTCTGATTACGACGCCGGCCGAATCGTTCCGCCGCGTGCGAAAACGGCAGTACGTGCAAAACCGGAATATCCACAAGGCTGCGACGACTATCCGCGATTATGCCGAAAAGGAAGGAATTGCCTGCTTCGACCTGTACGGTGCGACAGGTGGCAACAACTCGTGCAAAAAATGGGAAAAGGCCAACCTGATCGGACGCGACCGGGTGCATTACAGCGTCGACGGATACTACGAACAGGGAAAACTGCTCTACCGGGCGCTTGTCAGGCTGAAACTGAATCAACAAAACGAAATGCATGGAGACGATTGAGCATCTGCTGAACAGTGCGAGCGATTTCTTGCACGGCATCCGGGATGGATTTGATGTGGAAAAGTGCGCAGACCTGTTCCGGTATCAGCCCGACTCGCCGATGCTGTTCAGCACGGGATTGTTTTTTTTCCTCTTTATCGCCTTCTATGCCATATTCGTGGCGTTGCGCAAAAATACGCGGGCGCGTATCGTCTACGTGACGCTGTTTTCGCTCTTTTTCTACTACAAGACGAGCGGCCTGTGGTTCATGCTGCTGATATTCGTGGCGACGTCCGATTACCTTATCGGCCGCTGCATCGGAGCATGTGCCGGCGCACGCGTGAGAGCAGTAGAACCACTAAAGACGCGAACTAAACGCTGCATCGGAGCATGTGCCGGCGCACGCGCGAAGCAACGGTGGCTGGTGGCGCTCAGCATGTGCGTCAACCTGGGCATGTTGTCGGTATTCAAATATGCCGACCTCATGTACAACATGTTTGTGATGCTGATACAGTCGGCCGGCAGTCTATTTCACATCGCCGCGTGGGAACAGTTGGTCTACGAGCCGTTCGACATCTTTCTGCCGGTAGGTATATCGTTCTTCACGTTTCAGTCGATGAGCTACATTGTCGACATTTACCGCAGTCGCGTCACGCCGCTGAAACGGTGGGTGGATTATCTTTTCTACATCTCCTTCTTTCCCGGCCTGGTAGCCGGGCCTATTGTGCGCGCCTGCGATTTCATCCCGCAGATGTTCGGAAAGCCGGCGCTTGCACGCGAACAGATGGGCGAAGGACTGTATCTGATCATCTGCGGAATGTTGAAAAAATGCGTCATATCGGATTATATCAGCGTCAATTTCGTCGACCGCATTTTCGATGCGCCCGCCCTGTATACCGGCGCCGAAAACCTGCTGGGTGTATATGGATACGCGTTGCAGATATACTGCGACTTTTCGGGCTATTCCGACATGGCCATCGGGATAGCCCTGTGGCTGGGGATCCGTTTCCGGATAAACTTCGATTCGCCGTACCGTTCGGCAACGGTCACCGAGTTCTGGCGACGCTGGCACATCTCGCTTTCCACATGGCTGAAAGACTATCTGTACGTTTCGCTGGGCGGAAACCGCAAGGGCACGTTTCGCACGTACGTCAATCTGTTTCTGACGATGCTGCTGGGCGGTCTGTGGCATGGTGCGTCATGGCGTTTCATGGCGTGGGGCGCTTTTCACGGTATTGCTCTGGCCGTTCACAAGTGGGTGATGCGGCATTTCGGCAGTTTCAAGAAAGAAGGCAGGGAGATGAAGCCGTTTCGCCGCGTGGTCGGCATCGTCGTGACGTTTCACCTGGTCTGTTTGGGGTGGATATTTTTCCGCGCCGACTCGGTCGGTACGGGATGCGAGGTGCTGGAGCGGATTTTTACGGCGTTTCACCCCGAAGTGCTGAGTCAGTTTGTCGAAGGTTATCCCGTCGTGACGATGTTGCTGGCGCTGGGATACACGGTTCACTTCCTGCCCGCACAGGTGGATGGAACGGTGCGCCGGCTCGTCACGCGTTCGCCCCTTCTGCTGCAGGCGCTCTATCTTGTGATTGCCGTTTTCGTGGCAGTCCAGTTCAAAAGCGCAGGTATCGTGCCGTTCATCTATTTTCAGTTTTAGAAATCCTGTTTCCGGATTGCTTCCTGCTTCGTGTCTCGCAGATTCAAAGACTGCCATCAAGGCTGTAGCCCGCAAACCGGGAATACTTTGGTGAAGACGGGGCAGTGAATGGCGTACCGAAACAGTTCAGTGAATACCTGAACAGAAACAGGGAGTGCAGAGACCGGGCGGTTGAAAACGGCACGCTGCCATACTGGGCGTCCGACAATCCAAAAAATGTAATCATTTTATGATCCCCGTTTTGATACGAATAATACCGGATGATGCGATCCTGTTTTATTGATAGGAGCCTTTCTGTTTTGCGACAATTTGAAGTCAACCTGCAACTCATTCACCACAACTTCCCTCTTTTCGTCACCGAGATGCCGACCCCGGCATGGTCGCCGGTCAAATCGCCCCTGTCGGCCGCCACCGTAATGGAAAACGACCATGCATTGCGGCAGTGACAAACGAGGGAGGCAGCGGCGGACAGGGTACGCAATTTTTTGAGCAACGGCTCGTAGGGTGTTCCGAAACTTTCCGACTCCGAACACAGCAGGCGGTACGAAAAATTGTCAGCCAAATAGCCTTCGGCTCCTAAATGCCATGCTGTGACGCGATTGTGACGGAAGCCCAGCCGCCCGTCGGCATTGTATTCGGGCGAGAAAAGCAGCGGAGAACCTGTGCTGCGATTGAAATAAGATGCGCCTGTGACATACTCGCCGTTGTTGTAATAGTTGTCGCCTCCGCCCCCGTAACCTGGGTATTTATCGTGGTCGAAAGTGATAAAATGAAACGGGCCGCTCTGATTCAGCGTATTGAGGCGTTCAACCAGAATCCTGTCCAGCCAGCGGCGCCTGTCTCCATCGTGAAAATCCAGACGTATGCCCATCAGTCCGTCAAACGCATTATCAAATTCCATCCCCGAAGCATCATCGAAGAAATGCTGGTAGTATGCGTACAGCGAAGCGTTCGGGAGCTCATATCCCAGCTGGAAATCGTACGTCCCGTAATGATTGCCCAGCACGTTGATTTGGTCGGAGAGAGAAGCATCGTCTCCACCCGATTTCCCTGTTATCACCCGCAGGAAATCTTTCAGCGAATGAGGTTGCGTCCCTGCGGCGGGATTTGTAGAAACGCCTCCCCACTGCGCGACGTGGCGAAGGCCGACCGTCATCGAAAAGGGGAAATCGCCTTTCGTGTCTTTCATCCTGAGATAAAGAGACTTGTGATGCCACAGTACATTCCGGACGTAATGCTGTTTTTTACGTATGAACGACTCCAGGTAATCCGTGTCGAAAGCGCGTCCTGTGGCAAAATTCCCTTTGACCTGCAGCCATGCGTTTGTCCATGGAACAGCTACAAAACAAGGCATATAAATATTTATTTCCGGTATCGGACGGGCATTGTGCGAGAGCGCCATGTCGCCGCTGCTCAGCGAGGCGTCCAGCATGGACGTATTGTAGCAGTCCGTTCCGAACTCCGCATCTCCTCTTCCCCGGCTTCCGACGCTGAGATGCAGCCAGTCGTATGCAACTTCCATAAAAAGCTGCTGGACAAGGATGTTTTTATAGCGTGGCGTGACGGCAACCATGTCAATCCCTGCACGAAGGTGAACTTTGTCGCCGAGCGGCTGATAATGGAAAATTTGCGCTTGCGTGTATCCGTTGTTCGCTTTCAGCGGCACGATACCCTGGCTGTTACTCGTCATCCAAAACGGCGTCTGTCCGCCGGTTGACAGGGATGCAAATGTGGATATATTATATAATGTATGCGCGGAAGACTGTGCATGTCCTCCGAAAAAAGGCGCTGCGCACAAACACTGTATAATCAAAAACCGATCGAGAGGTCTCATATTTTTTACTCTTTATGTTAAATATCAAATAATCAGGCAGTAATCCATACTGTCCGTTTTTACGGCAAACTTTATCTGCCGAAAAAATAACGAAAAAACGAAAAAACTATTGCAGATAAAAAGAAAATAACTAACTTTGTCCCCGCAAATTTTAAAACGATATTACATTTTATGAACAATTATGAAACCGTTTTCATTTTAACTCCCGTTTTATCTGATGCTCAGGTAAAGGAAGCGGTAGAAAAATTTAAGAAGGTACTCGCATCAGAGAATGCCGAGATTGTGAATGAGGAAAACTGGGGCTTGCGCAAGCTGGCTTACCCTATTGAGAAGAAGACGACCGGTTCGTACCAGTTGCTTGAGTTCAAGGCTAATCCCGAAACGATAGCAGTGCTGGAGACCCAGTTTCGTCGCGACGAACGTATTATTCGTTTCCTGACTTTCAGACAGGACAAATACGCATTGGAATATGCCGAGAAACGGCGAAAATTAAAAACATCCAAAGAAACAGGAAAGGAGGACTAAACAATGGCATTTAATACAAGAAACCAGTCGGAAATCAGGTACTTGACCCCCATGTCGATGGATAGCAGGAAAAAGAAGTACTGCCGCTTCAAGAAAAACGGTATCAAGTATATTGACTACAAGGATCCGGAATTTCTGAAAAAGTTCCTGAACGAACAGGGCAAGATTCTTCCGCGTCGTATCACGGGCACATCGTTGAAGTTTCAACGCCGTATAGCACAGGCTGTAAAAAGAGCACGCCATCTGGCATTGCTTCCCTACGTAACCGATTTGATGAAATAATTAAAGAGAGGAGAACGGACATTATGCAAGTTATTTTGAAAGAAGATGTAGCGAATCTGGGCTACACGGATGATATTGTAACAGTCAAGGATGGTTATGGACGCAACTATCTGATTCCGCAGGGGAAAGCGATCATTGCCTCCAAATCGGCCATCAGCGTGCTGAACGAAAACAAGAAGCAGCGCATGCACAAGCTGGAGAAAATAAAGAACGATGCACTGGCTTTGGCCGCTAAAATGGAAGGTCTGTCATTGACAATCGGGGCAAAGACAAGTTCTACCGGCTCGATTTTTGGTTCCGTCACCAACATTCAGGTTGCAGACGAATTGCTCAAACATGGTTTTGAGATTGACCGTAAAACAATCCTTATCAAAGATCCGATAAAAGAGGTGGGCAGCTACAAAGCCTTCGTCAAACTTCACAAGGAAGTATCGGTCGAAATCCCGTTCGAGGTGGTTTCGGAATCCTGAAACTTCTCTGTATGCACTGTGCACTCGGCGGTTAATTAATTGTGAATTTTGAACTGCCGAGTGCACGGCGCACACAGAAGTTTTTGAGTTTCGGAATCCTGAATTACACTGCTTTGAGTTTTGGCGGCGCTTTGTTTTTTCAGAGACTATTTCCTTCCGAAGTCCGCCGGAATCTCGCCCCACGCTTCGGTATCCCATTTCAGGATGGGTGTCGGGAAGTCGTTTTCCCTCAACCATTTTTCGGCGCGGGCAATTAAGTCGAATATCGGCGCGTTGTCCGGTGTCTGGGCGAGTTTTGTCCGACACTGTTTTATCCGCACCCATTTGATGGCGTTCAGACTGTCGGAATAGAGCGGAAGTCGTATGTTGTCTCTTTTCATAAAGGCCAATCCGTGCACCAGCGCGAGAAATTCGCCTACGTTGTTCGTACCTTCCTTCATGGGGCCAACGTGAAACCATTCCTCTCCTGTCGCCACATACACGCCGCGATATTCCATGTCGCCGGGATTTCCGCTGCAAGCCGCATCAACGGCAAGACTCTCGCGGATATATGAATGACCGGATGACATCTCCTTCTGAACGGACGGACGCGTCGACAGGCGACTTGTGCTTTGAACGTAACCTGTTTCAAAAGCCTCGCGGGCAGCTTCGAGCGAATCGAATGACTTGTATTTTGCATCGGCATAACCTGTAACCTGCAACCTGCAATCCGTCCAGTTATCATAAATTCCCGGATTTACACCATTCCAGACCACATAAAATTTTTTCTTTCCCATGCGATCATTCAATTCAGGCAGTTGTTTCGTCTCAGGATTTCAAGAATGCCGTCCCCGTTCAGGACGGAAAACAGCCGGATCTGCTCGATGAGCCGTCCGGGGGCCAGCGGCATCAGCGTATTGAGGAAACTGACGGGCAGACACGGATGTTCACCGAATATACGCTTGAAGGTAATATCTTTTTTTGGATCAAGATAGCGTGCCATGTTTCATTTGCTTTTGTTTAATGTGGAACAAAGATACGAAATATTGTTCAAAGATTCAAAATTCCGGTAAAATCCGTTTTGCTTCCTGTTCGGTTTATTCGTGCCGGCCATCCCGTTCTGTCGGGAAGCTGTCTCGTCAGTGCAGGCGTGTGACCGGCGCTGTCTTCACGAAAACCAGAAGCAGGGCTGCTGTGACGATACCGCCAACCGCCAGTGCAATTTCATAGGGTAACCCGAAGCCTTCGGGTCGCGCTGCGGCAAGCAGGTAGGTCGACGAGACGCAGGTCATGAACAGCGCCGGGATGAGTGACACGACGTACAGACGCCCGTTGCGACGGAGGTAGACGGTGATAGCCCACAGGGTGAAGACGGCGAGCGTCTGGTTGCACCATGCGAAGTAACGCCACAGGACGTCGAAATCCAGGTTCAGAATCAGGAACGTAAGGACAAAAATCGGAACGGAAATCAGGAGCCTCTTCGCGATGGGTTTCTGGTCGAGGTGCAGAAAATCGGCGACAATCAGGCGCGCCGAGCGCAGAGCCGTATCGCCGGATGTGATGGGCGCCGCCACTACGCCGAGGATGGCCAGCAGCCCGCCCATTTGTCCCAGCCACGTGTTCGAGATGCGGTTTACGATCTCGGCAGCCTTGTTTGTCGTGGCGGGCAGGTTGGCCACGAATTGGTTCAGCCCTTCGACGGAACCGAAAAACGACGCGGCAGCGGCAGCCCATATCAGTGCGACGATGCCTTCGGCCACCATCGCGCCGTAGAAACAGCGTCGGCCGTATTTTTCATTCTTAATGCACCGTGCCATCATGGGCGACTGCGTGGCATGGAAACCGGAAATCGCACCGCAGGCTATACTGACAAACATCATGGGAAAGATGTGCAAATCACCTCTGTTCGGATGCCGGTTGTGCAGGCCTTCGGTCAGTTCGGGTATCGGCGCGTGGTAGAGGAAGAGCGACGCAAGGATGCCGGCGGCCATGAATATAAGCGCTGCACCGAAAAAAGGATAGATACGCCCGATCAGTTTGTCGATGGGAAGCAGGGTAGCCAGTATGTAGTAGACAAAAATGATGACCGTCCATACCGGCACGCTAGTGCCGGGCGTCAATCCGGCCAGCAGCCCTGCCGGCCCGGAAACGAACACGGCGCCCACCAACACCATCAACAGGACGGAAAACAGGCGCATGAACAATTTGACATATTTCCCCAGTTCGCACCCGACCAGTTCGGGCAGGCTGGCGCCATTGCGGCGGACAGACATCATGCCCGAAAAATAATCGTGTACCGCCCCTCCAAAGATGGTGCCCAGCACGATCCAGAGAAACGCCGCCGGCCCATACATCACGCCCATGATGGCGCCGAAGATGGGTCCCAGCCCGGCGATGTTCAAGAACTGGATCAAAAACACGCGCCACCACGGCATGGGGACATAGTCCACGCCGTCGCGCATCGAGCAGGCAGGCGTGACGCGCGCCGGATCCATTCCGAAAATGCGCTCGACGCATGCGCCGTAAATAATGTAGCCCACAACAAGCAGAGCAAGGCAAGCGGAAAAAGTAAGCATGTCGTATATTCTTTCAGTATTTGACGGATTAAAAGTTTTGGGGTAAGGCGTCCCTGCCGGATTTATCTGTTAGAAAGTAATCGTTTGACGGTTTCCGAGATGACGCGCCCTTCAGCCTGACCTGCAAGAGTTTTTGTCGCTGCGCCCATCACCTTTCCCATGTCCTGCGGACCGGCGGCGCCCGTCTGCACGATGATTTTATTCAGTTCGTCTTCGAGCGCTTCGGCCGACAACTGTTGCGGCAGATAAGCCTCGATGACTTGTACCTGTCCCAGTTCCTCGTCCGCCAGGTCCTGACGGTTTTGCTGCTGATAGATTTGGGCAGCATCCTTGCCTTGCTTCACTAACTTGCGGATGATTTTGACTGCGTCGTCGTCGGTCAGCGTATCGTTTGCTCCCGGGGCGGTTTTCGCTTCGAGGAATACTTTTTTTACGTTGCGCAGTGCGCTCAGTTTCAGTTTGTCTTTGGCCAGCATGGCAGCCTTGATGTCGTCGTTGATTTGTTCGAATAAACTCATATCTGTTTTGTTTTTAATTTAAAAATCACTTATTATTGGCTGTTCGTCTTCCGAATGTATCTGTTCGTTTTTTCTTTTCTGGTTTTCAAGCGAGATTTTGTTGCGTATGCTTTCCACCAGCGACGGGTTGCGCTTGTACGTCGGATATTTTTCAATTATTTTGACGAAGGCTTCGTTTTCCATCTCCTCAAGCGTCAGGATGGAGATGGCCGGTGCGGGTCTTCTGTTGAGCATGTTGCCATAATACTTTCTGATAAGGTATTCCTGGTATTCCTTGGAGTGACGTATTTCGTCTTTGGTACGTTTCTTGTCGTCGCCGGATTGCATGGAAGATTCAAATGTTTTGTCCGCCAGTTCGAATCCCGAGGCCAGAAGTGTAAACTTGATTTTTTTACCCAGCGATTCGTCGAGCACCGCGCCCCAGATCAGTTCGATTTCACTGCTGAAACGGTCCATAAAAGATGTGATGTAGGTCCCTATCTCGGCTATGCTGAGTTCGTCGTTTTCACATTCTCCCTTTCCAAAGGAGACGTTGAACAGCATTTTTTTTGCGTTGAAGATATTGCTGTTGTTCAGCAGGGGCGACTTGAAGGCGTTTTCGATGGCTTCGTCCAGCCGTTCTTCGCCTTCGCCGTAGCCTTCGCTCATCAGGGCGATGCCGCTGTCTTTCATGGTTGTGCGCACGTCGGCGAGATCCACATTGATGATGCCGGTGATGGTGACGATTTCGGCAATGTTTTTTGCCGCTATGGTGAGGATATCATCGACTTTGGCAAAAGCGTTTCTCAGGGTGAGGTCTTTATAGATGTCGTAGAGTCGTTCGTTGTTGATTACGAGCAGTGCGTCTACGTTCCGGTTCATTTCTTCGACGCCGGTGAGCGCCTGCAGGATCTTGGGTCTTTGCTCGAAGACGAAGGGAATCGTCACGATGCCGACCGTCAGTATTTCCATATCCTTTGCAATCCGAGCTATCACGGGAGCGGCGCCGGTGCCTGTCCCGCCGCCCATTCCGGCCGTGATGAAAACCATTTCCGTGCCGTCGTTCAGCATGTTGCGTATTTCATTCTCGCTTTCGAGGGCGGCCTCTCTGGCCCTTGCCGGATTGTTGCCCGAGCCGAGTCCCTTGGTCGTTTTTGGGCCTAGACAGAGTTTGACAGGCACTTCGGACCGGTTCATTGCCTGAACGTCGGTGTTGCACAAGACAAAGGAAACGTCGTGTATGCCTGCACGGTACATGTGCGAGACGGCATTGCCGCCACCGCCGCCCACACCAATCACCTTGATTATTTTCTGCGTATCCGTCGGAACCGCGAAATGCAGTTTAATATCGTTCATAGTCAATTGTTATTAATTTGATTCAAATAATATAGAGGTTATCGTAGTAATGAAATTTCCTTTGTCTTTTTTGATCGGCCCAGTATTGTTGCCTGTATCCCCTGTATCCTCGCCACCCTTATTATTGCCGTCAGTAACCGGCTCCGGCTTGACAGGTAGTTTCACGCAGTTTTCGGTTCCTTCGGCGAGCAGAGCGGCAGCCGTCAGGTATTCTTTTTTCACACCAGACCATTCAGGGGGTACGCTTGCCTGGACGACATTCAATTTGAACTGGCTGGCAATCAGCTCGGTCATGCCTTTCAGCTCAGATGCTTCGCCAATCAGTTTGATGCTTCCGCCGAAAGATTTCGACAGCACTTCGGTTTTCAGAAGGCTGTACACGTTTTCGACGATTTCACGCGCGCGGGCGCCTGCAATCATGTCCGTCTTGTGGTTGTTTAGTTTGCGTCCGTCGACGATGTATTCGATGCTGCCGGCGCCGGACGACGTTTTATTGCCGTTTGCGGCCACATTCGCGTAGTCGTTTTTCAGGGTTTCCGCGTCCGTTTCGTTCAGATCCAGTCCTTCCATCAGATCTTTCGTAATCAGGCTGTGACCAAACGGAATTACGGCAAAGTAGACGAGCGAGTTGTCTTTATATACGGTCACCGCAGTGACGCTGAAATCCAGATGAATCAATATGCACCCCGATTTTCTTTCTTCGGGATCGAGGATGGCTTCCGCCAGGGCAAGCGGCGATACGAAGGAGCCGGCCAGACCGCAATGTGCGTCACGGACGGCGTCTTTGGGCAAACTGCCGACGGAAGGCCAGCCGACAATCAGCTGGTAACTCGCCTTGAACTGCCGACATACGGCGCCCAGCGGATTGACGGTCGCCTCGCCGTCCAGATAATAGACGGGCGGCATGATGCAGTATACTTTTCCTTCGATCTTTTCCGCATGTGAACGACATTCTCTGTTCAATGCCTGTATGTCGTCTTCGGTGACGGTCGATTCGCGGATAATCCGCGCTACGGAATGTTCGACGGAATGGAGAGACTGTCCGCTGACACCGACATATACCTTTTCTATTTCCAGTCTGGTCTCTTTGCCTTTGGAAATCATATTTTCCAATCCTTTGATTAACATGCTGATACACATGGATGCCTCGCTCGTGTCGATGATGCGTCCATATTGCATGAACTTTTTTGAATCTCGCGATTCCTTGGCCAAAACCCGAAAGCCGCCGTCGGGATTTTTCTTCCCGACCATCCCCATAAAACGCGAAGTTCCAAGGTCGATTGCTACGATGTAATTGTCATTTACCATATAATTTTCTACTTTTATTTTTTTGTACAAACTATCTGATCTCTGTATTTCAGATTGATGATATCGTATTTTTCCCATCCTGTTTTGGGAATGACCTGTTCGTAAAAGAGTTGCAGTTTGTCCATTTTCTCTTTGAAATTGCTGAAATCGCCCAATATAATGCGCTGATTTCCAATACGCGGCACAAGTTCAACTTCTTTATTCGGATGTACGTATATCTGTTCAATCTGGCTGTTCCAGAATTCATGCTTCTGCAAAAATAGTGCAAATTTGTATAAGTCCGACATTGCGAACGATTTTTCTATGTTTCCGCTTGCAACGGGCAGGTATGTTGCGTACTGAAAATCGGTGGGCATGGTGCGTCCCAGATCGTCCACATAATAGGAACCGTTGGCGCTGAAGACGCGCAGGACGGGCATTTTTTGGAGGATTTCGATTTTTATTTTTCCCGAGGGCGTTTTGTAGGCGCTGACCGTTCGGACAAGCATGTTTTTGACTATTTGTTTTTCTATTTCGTTGGTATTGATTTGGCTGACGAAGCGGTTAACAGGGTAGAGATTTGCATTTTTCAGTGACGCAATAATGTCGTTTTTATGCAGGAAATGTCTGTCGGCGCTGTCTTTGATAATGACAATGAGTTCGCGGACAACGGTATCGTCGTCTTTCCCGTTTGTCACAAAAGTGGCGAAAATGAAATAGGCGAAGAAGAGCGATGCGGCAAGAATGGAGAGGGTGCGTCTCATTGCGGCACGGAAGTGGCTGTCGGAGGTCATTTTTTTCATTTTCGTTCGAGTATTTGTTTGATCGGGTCGACGAGGCGGTCGATGTCTCCGGCACCGATTGTCAGGACTGCTTCGCGGCGGCCGGCAGCGATGATGCCGGGCAATTGCTGTTTTGTGCAAAGCGTTTTTTGTGGAATTGAGACGCGGTCGAAGATGATTTGCGAGGTGATGCCGGGGATTGGTTCTTCGCGGGCAGGGTAGATGTCAAGCAGGATCAGTTCGTCGAGAAGGGAGAGGCTTGCAGCGAAACTGTCGGCAAAGTCGCGTGTACGCGTGTAGAGATGTGGCTGGAAGATGCCTGTGATTTTGCGTTGAGGGTAAAGTGCGCGAATGGAACGTATGCAGTTGCTTATTTCTTCGGGATGATGTGCATAGTCGTCGATGAATACGGTGTCGGGCGTTTTCAGCCGGAAATCGAAGCGGCGCGCGACGCCGTCAAACGATTCCATTCCGTTCCGGATTTCGTCCGGCCGGACGCCGTTCAGGAGCGCCAGAGCGATCGCCGCTACGGCATTTTCGATGTTTATCATGACGGGGACGCCCGGTCTGACGTCGCTGATTTCGATGGACGGCGCTGCGAAGTCGAAGAGGATTTCGCCGTTGCCGATACGGATGTTGCGGGCGTGAAAGTCGGCCTTTTCGTCTGTGGATGAATAGGAGTAGAGCTGTACGCCGGATTGTGGGCGTGGCACGATGTCGATGCCCGATTTTACAATCAGAGCTCCGCCGGGACGGACGAGTGAGGTGAACGTTTCGAAGCTTTGGCGGTAGGCTTCGGGCGAGCCGTAGATGTCGAGATGGTCGGGGTCGGCGCTGGTGATGACGGCCATGAAGGGCGAAAGGTGGTGGAAGGAGCGGTCGTATTCGTCGGCTTCGACCACGGTCAGATCGCTTGTGCCGGAAAACATGATGTTGCTGTTGTATCCTTTGATGATACCTCCAAGGAAGGCGTTACAGTCGACGTGCGACTGTTTGAGCAGGTGCGCCGTCATGGCCGAGGTGGTTGTTTTGCCGTGCGTTCCGGCGATGCAGAGCGCGCGCGCCGATTTTGTTATCAGCCCCAGCGCCTGCGAGCGTTTGAGTACTTCGAAGCCGTTTGTGCGGAAGAAGTGCAGTTCGGAATGTGTTTCGGGCACGGCGGGCGTGTAGATGACAAGCGTATGGGCAGGCTGTTTAAATTCGCTGGCTATCAGTGCTGTGTCGTCGACGTAGTGGATGTCGGCGCCTTCGTCTGCGAGTTGTCCTGTCAGTTCGGATGGCGTGCGGTCGTAGCCGCCTGTACGGATGCCTTTCGAGAGGAAATAGCGGGCGAGCGCACTCATCCCGATGCCGCCGATACCGACGAAGTAGACGGTGCGCAGGGAGTTCATGTTCATTTTTGGCGGGGATTTTCGATTTTGCCGGTATTGCTGTTCGGTTCGGTCTGTAGCGGTTCGATTTTGCGGTGGTGCCCACGTGCGCGGATGTCCTTCCACATGCGTGAAATTTTTTTCCGCATGTGTGGATTTTCCGGATCTGCCGGGGATTATATTCTTCATATCCATATTTGTTACCGTGTAATTGTAAGGCGCAAATATATATGATTTTTTTTGAATAATTGCGCTTTTTCCGGTATTTTTTTCACCGCGAAGACACGGAGAGCACGGAGAAAAAACATACTCCCAAAATGTCCATTCGGCGAAAATCCCGGTTGCCGAAGAGGGAAAATTGATGCTCTATGGCTCTCGGTGCCTTCTCCGTGTATTTTTTTCTTATATGGAGATGTACAAAGAAAACGCATATTTTCACAGAGATATGCTTGCAGAGAGAGTCGTGTCATGATGTACATTCTGGGATAATCTTTGTGTTCTCCGTATCTCTGTGGTGAGAAGAAATGATCTTTTCGATTTCGTCGACAATGAGTTCTGCGCTTTGCCGGCGAGCCAGTGGGGCGATGTTTTTGCTCAGCGATTGCAGTTTGCCGTCGTCGTGGATGAGGTTTAGAACCGTGTCGGCCAGCAGTTTTTCGGCGTCGCTGTCGGCTATTACGACGGCTGCGTCACGGCCGGCTACGGCGAGTGCATTTTTTGTCTGGTGGTCTTCAGCCACGTTGGGCGAGGGGATCAGGATGGCCGCTTTTCCCAGCAGGCAGAGTTCCGAGACGGAGCTTGCGCCTGCACGCGAGACGACCAGATCGGCCGCGGCATAGGCATAATCCATCCGCGAGATAAAATCGGCACGCCAGACAAGGCTTTTCGTATCCGTCCGTTCCAGTTTATGCCTGATGATGTCGTGATAGTATTTTCCCGTCTGCCAGATGATTTGTATGCCGGCATCGAGCAGTTGCGGCAGTCCGTCGAGCAGTCCGTTGTTGATCGTTCGCGCCCCCAGACTGCCGCCGATGAACAGCACGGTTTTTCTGTCCGGTTGCAATCGGAAGTACTCCAGCGCGGTCTTTTTGTCTTCGAGTCCGGTTTCCAGCTCTTTACGCACGGGATTGCCGGTGAGGACAATTTTCGCGGCCGGGAAAAACCGTTCCATGCCTTCGTATGCCACGCAGATTTTGGCGGCGCGTTTGCCCAGCAGCTTGTTGGTAATCCCGGCATACGAGTTTTGTTCCTGGATCAGCGTCGGAACGCCCAGCGATGACGCCGCACGCAGGGTGGGAGCGCTGGCATATCCGCCCACGCCGACGGCAATGTCGGGTTTAAACGTGCGAATGATTTTTTTTGCCATGCGCAGACTTTTGAAAAGCCTGAACATGACGGCAATGTTTTTCAGTTTGTGGCTGCGATCGAAACCGCTGACAGGCAACCCGACAATCTTGTATCCGGCTTTCGGAACACGTTCCATTTCCATGCGGTTGTCGGCGCCAACAAACAGGATTTCGACGTCGGGATGACGCTGCCTGAACGTGTCGGCAATGGCGATTGCGGGGAAAACGTGTCCGCCCGTTCCGCCGCCGCTTATGATGATTCTGTACGGGTTCATGTTTCTGTTTGATTGACGGTTGATATAATATCTTCGTTTGACGGTTCATCCGTTTCCGGTTCGTTTTCGCCTTCTTCCGCATTTTCCACGAAGTTGTCCTCTTCATCCATTCTGGCCCCGAAATGGCTTATACTTAAGATGATTCCCATGTATACGCAAGTCATTACCGTCGACGTGCCTCCCTGGCATATAAGCGGGAGAGGCTGACCCGTCACGGGAATCAGATTGACGGCCACCGCAATGTTTATAAACGCCTGTATCACGATCATCAAACCGCAACCCAGGACGAGGTATTGAGGGAAAAACCTGTCGCACTGCCGGGAAATGATGCCCACACGTATGAGCAGCATGATGTAGAGAAGCAGGACACCGAGGCCGCCCAAAATGATACCCAGTTCTTCGACGATGATGGCATAAATGAAGTCGGAATATGCTAAAGGCAGGACGTCGCGCTGTACGCTCTGTCCGGGACCTTTTCCGAAAAGACCGCCTCGCGCGATCGCCATCTTGGCCTGGTTGACCTGACGGTTATCGTCCGTGATGATGAAAATGGAATCGTTTTTTGCCGCCGCCATCCGCTGCGCGGCTTCCGAGCTTTCGGACTTGGACGATTGTTCGGGATTGACAAACTCGATGATGCGTTCCTTCCACGTAGGCGCGCGGGGAATATATTTTGCCACCGTTTTCATCATGTCGGGCGGCATGGTGCAAATCAGCAGCGCCCCGAGCAGTAAGGCGACAGTCGTCGAAAGCAGCAGTTTACCCAGTTTATCGAGCGGGATATGCCCGATAAACATCATCAGAAAACAGACGAGACCCAGTAGGATGGCAGTGGAAAGATTTCCGTAGGCTATAAGTAAACAGGGGGGAATGATGCCCCAGAGGATGATTTTGAATATTACCGAATCGCTCATTTTACCACGCTTGCTCAGCCAGAATGCCACGTAGACCACGCACGCCAGCTTTGCCACTTCGGACGGCTGAAACTGAAAGCCGAAAAGTTCCAGCGAACGGGCGGCACTGTTGATATTCAGCCCCACAAAAGGCGTAATCAACAGCATCAGTATCGCAACCGGCAACAGGAGAATGGCCAGCGAGAAAAACTTGTAATGCACATGGCTCAGCCAGACAACCAGTATGGCTCCAAAAAACAGGATCACGGTGTGTTTGATTATCGGCATCCAGATATTGGATTTCATGAAAGCCTGTGCACTGGTTGCGCTGAACACCTCGACAAGCGACAGGCAGCAGAGCAGCAGGAAAATGATCCAGACGGATACGTCGCCGTAAAAAATCCTTTTTATCAAATCTTTCTTCGTCATTGTTTACCCCTCCAGCTTTTTAACACAATCTTTGAATTGACGGCCGCGGTCTTCGTAGTTCTCGAACAAGTCGAAACTTGCACAGCAGGGCGAGAGCAAAACCGCATCGCCTTCCTGCGCAAAGGCGGTAGCCTGTATTACAGCTTCTTCCATCGAACGCACATCGGCAATTCGCGAAATCCGGTCGTCAAAAAACACATGCAGTGCGGCGTTGTCTACACCCATAAATATCAACGCCCGCACCTTTTCGCGCACCAGCGGTTCGATTTCCGAATAGTCGTTACCCTTGTCCGTGCCGCCGAGGATGAGCACCGTTTTCGCCGTCATGCTCTGCAATGCGTACCGGCAGGAGTTGACGTTCGTCGCCTTGGAGTCGTTGATGTACTCGACGCCCCGGATGCAGGCGACCCGTTCCATCCGGTGTTCCACGCCGCGAAACTCGCTGAGTGAACGGCGAATATCCTCATCGCCCGCACCAAGTATTTTGGCGGCGATAATCGCTGCCATTGCGTTGTACAGGTTGTGCACGCCTTTCAGCGCGAGTTCGCTTTGCTTCATCGAAAAGGTGCCGTTTGCCGTATCGACAACCAGTTCGCCGTCTTTCACATATCCGCTCAGTGCGGGGTTGCAGTCGTCCGAAAACGGATACAGCGCAGCTTTCGGGGGATACTTTTCGATTTCACGGGCAATGACGCGGTCTCCATTCCAGAAGATGAAGGCATCCTGTTCCGTCTGATTGCGGAGAATACGAAATTTGGAGTCCACATATTTCTGGAAATCGTAATGATACCGGTCTAAGTGATCGGGCGTGATGTTTAGCAGGACAGCAATGCCGGCCTTGAAATCGTACATGTTATCCAGTTGGAAACTGCTCAGTTCAATCACGTAACAGTCGTGAGGCGACTCGGCCACCTGAAGGGCAATGCTGTTTCCGACATTGCCCGCAAGCCCGACGTCGATGCCGGCCTGTTTTAAGATATGGTATGTCAGCATGGTCGTCGTCGTTTTGCCGTTGCTGCCCGTGATGCAAATCGTCTGTGAACGAATATACCGGCCTGCAAATTCGATTTCGGAGATGACGGGAATGTTTTTCGCCAAAACAGCCTGCATGATAGGCGTTTTATCGGGTATTCCCGGACTTTTGACAATTTCGTCGGCCTGCAGAATCGTCTTTTCCGTATGCCGGTTTTCTTCCCACGCGATATGGTGCGCATCCAGCAATGTCTTGTATTTGGGCTGAATGGTTGAACAGTCGGACACAAAAACATCGAACCCTTTGGCACTGGCGAGCACCGCTGCTCCCGCTCCGCTTTCTCCTCCTCCCAGTATGACGATTCTCCTGCTCATTTTATCTGACTTTTAACGTGATGATTGTAATCGCCGCCAATATAATGCCTATCAGCCAGAAACGGACGACGATTTTCGATTCCGGAACGATGTTAACCGGTTTTTGCAGCACGGCATGTATTCCGGCATTGCCCCGTTTCTGGAAATGATGATGCAGCGGTGTCATTTTGAATATCCTGCGACCTTCGCCATATTTTTTCTTCGTAAATTTGTAATACGATACTTGCAGCATCACCGAAAGGCTTTCGGCCAGAAAGATGCCGCAAAGAATCGGAATCAGCAGTTCTTTCCGTATGAGAATGGCATAAACGGCGATGATGCCGCCCAGCGTCAGGCTGCCTGTATCGCCCATAAAAACTTGAGCCGGATAAGCGTTATACCAGAGGAAACCGATGGTAGCTCCGATAAATGCCGATGCGAAAATAACCAGTTCCTCTGCTCCGGGGATGAACATGATGTTCAGGAAAGAGGCAAAGGCGACGTGCGACGACATGTATGCCAGCGTACCCAAAGCTACTCCGATGATGGCGGAACTTCCTGTTACCAGACCGTCTAATCCATCCGTCAGATTTGCTCCGTTCGATACGGCAGTGACGATAAAAATGACAATCAGGATAAAAACGGTACAGGTCGCCACCGGTTGCCAGTCGCCCGTCCACTTGACTAATTGTGCGTAGTCGAAATTATTGTTTTTTACAAACGGAATCGTCGTTTGAGTCGATTTGATATGCGTCGTATGAATTTGTACATTTTCGACATGCTCATGGTTGCGAGTCGTCCGGTTTTCTCCAATTACTGCGTCGGGACTGAAAAAAAGAATCAGCCCTACAATCAGCCCGAGACCCACCTGTGCAATAATCTTGAACCATGCGTGCAAACCTTCCTTGTCTTTTTTGAACACTTTGATATAGTCGTCCACAAAACCAAGCCCTCCCATCCATACAGTTGTGATTATCATGATAATCAGATATATATTGTTGATTCGCGAAAAAAGCAGCACCGGCACCAGGATGGCGACGATGATGATAATGCCGCCCATGGTCGGCGTGCCTTTTTTACTTGTCTGCCCTTCGACGCCCAAATCCCTGATTGATTCGCCGATTTGCAGGAGTTTCAGTTTGTTGATGATGCGGTGCCCTATCATTGTCGAAATGAAAAGCGAAAAAATAAGCGCACAAATAGCGCGAAACGAAATGTATTTGAACACTCCCGCTCCGGGAAAGTCAAATTGTAAATCCAGATAATTGAACAGGTCGTACAGCATGATTATGATTTATGTTGCGATGCAAAAATATTTTTTATTATCTCTCGGTCGTCGAAATGATGTTTTACTCCTTTAATATCCTGATAATCTTCATGTCCTTTTCCGGCTACGAGGATGACGTCGCCTTTTTGCGCCAGTCGCGTCGCCGTCGCAATCGCCTGTTTGCGGTCGGTGATGCAAAGCGTACGGTTCATGTCGTCGCGGTTCAGTCCGTTTACCATATCCCGGATGATGTCGTCCGGTTCTTCAAAACGTGGATTGTCCGACGTCAGAATGAGTTGGTCGCTCAGCCGGCAGGCTTCTTTTGCCATCAGCGGACGTTTTCCGCCATCGCGGTTGCCGCCTGCACCTACGACGGTGATAATGCGGCCGTTGCCATTCAGCACTTCATGGATGCCGTTCAGCACGTTCGTCAAGGCGTCGGGCGTATGCGCATAATCCACAATGGCGGTGTAGCCCAGCGGTGAAGCAATGGTTTCGAACCGTCCCGACACAGGATGCAAAGCACTGAGCGCGACGAGGACTTCTTCCGGCTTTTCGCCCAGCGCCACGGCCGTACCATAAACGGCAAGCAAATTATAGGCATTAAACCGGCCTACGAAATGGACGTATACTTCGCGTCCGTTTATTGAAAGTTCGGTACCTTCGAAATGCGTTTCCAGCGTCTTCCCTTTGAAGTCGGCCAGCGTCTGCATCGAACAGGTGTACTTCTTCGCCGCGGTATTCTGTAACATGACAAGCCCCGACTTGTCATCGACATTGGTGACGGCGAAAGCGGAGGCTGGCAGATTGTCGAAAAATTTCTTCTTCGCTTTCAGGTAATTTTCGACTGTATGGTGATAATCCAGATGGTCGCGCGTCAGATTGGTGAAGATGCCGCCCCGGAAGGTGAGTCCGCTGATTCTTTTTTGGTCGACGGCGTGCGAGCTTACTTCCATGAAAGCGTATTCGCATCCTTCGGCTGCCATTTGCGCCAGCAATGCATGCAGCGTGTCGGGGTCGGGCGTAGTGTGGTTTGTCGCCAGCGGCTTGCCGTCGATATAGTTACAGACCGTTGAAATCAATCCTGCCCTGTATCCCAGCCTGCGGAAAAGCTCGTACAGGACGGTGGCGACCGTCGTTTTCCCGTTTGTGCCGGTCACGCCGACTAATGCAAGTCTGGACGATGGATGACCGTACCACGCATCCAGCAGGATCCCCAGCGCTTCGGCCGTGTCGGGGACAGCGACAAACGGGATGGATTTATCCATGCCGGAAGGGATGTGTTCGCACACAATTGCGGAAGCGCCTTTTTCGATGGCGCCGCCGATGTAGTCGTGACCGTCGACCGTCGTTCCTCTGACGGCGACAAATATGTTTCCGTTTTCAACTTTCCTCGAATCGGAACAGATACCCGAAACAGGAAAACCGGTATCGTGGCCGGTCACTGTTTGCACGGTGGGCAAGAATGTTATCAGTATGTTAAGATTCATATTCTTATCAGTTAATTTTTTAGTGTGATGGTAACAGTCTGGCCTTTCACGACGCGCGTTCCTGTCGGAAGAGACTGTGATACGACTTTCCCCCATCCCGACAGGCGGACGTTCAGCCCGCATTTCTCCAGCGCGAAAACGGCGTCTTTCGCTCCCATCCCCATTACGTTGGGCACAAGGTCGCCTCTGACGGTTATTTCTTTCATATCAATAGATGGCGTTGTCATATTCCGTCGTCCCGATACATATTCAGACTTAATCGAGCCTGAAGTCTTGATGTCCAGTTCGTCCAGTATATAGGCCAGTGATTTTGCATGGCTGTTTTTGACTTCGGGGATGCTGATTCTCGTTGAATCGGGTTTCATCGAACGGACGATTATTTTCGACTGGCGGGAATATATTTTCTCTGCAATGATCTTGAATACCGTGCCGCACATCAGTCCGCCCGACGGATTGCCGGACGGGCGGTGCATGAAAACGATGCACGAGTACTGCGGCTCGTCGGCAGGGAAATATCCGCAGAACGAAACGTTGTGGCCGTAGACTGTTCCGTTTTTGTCGATAAGTTGTGCCGTTCCCGTCTTGCCGGCAATGGAAACGGCTTCCGAATATGCCGCGTTGCCCGTGCCTTTTTCGACGGCATTTGTCAGCATGCTCTGGATAATTTTCAGCGTCCTGTTCGAACAGACCGGTGAAACAAGCGTTTGGGTTTTGAAGCGATCGACAATTTTTCCGTCGCGCTGAATTTCTTTGGTGAAGATGGGGCGAATCATTTTGCCGTTGTTGGCGATGGCGTTGTAGTATGCCAGCGTATATATTGGAGGCATCTGTACTTCAGTGCCGTACGACATGCGCGGAAGCGATTGATCCGACCATCCCGCCTTGCCCGGTAAGGACACTTTGGGATGTCCCGAACCTGAAATTTCGAGGTGTAAATCGGTTAAAACTCCGACACGCTCCAGTCCGGCAATGAATTTTTGTGCATCGTGTTCATATCCTTCCAGGACAATTTTGGCCATGCCCACATTGGATGAATACCAGAGCGCCTGTTCTGCCGAGATTACGCCGTATCCTCCTCTGTTGAAGTTGTGGTCTCTGATGGGACGGCCTTTGTACATGTATATGCCGTTGCCGGTATTCAGTATTTTATCGGGCGTGCACACGCCGTCTTCGAGCGCAACCATCATGACGGCGGTTTTGAACGTCGAGCCGGGTTCATACTGGCCGTTGACCGCTCTGTTTTCCGATTCGGAATAGGCGCCGCCCTGTCTGCGTATCAGATTTGTAATCGCCTTTATTTCGCCTGTTTTTACTTCCATCACGATAGCGACGGCAACTTCGGGTTGCAGCTCTTTTGCCTTGTCATAGAGCGCTTTCTCGGTAATATCCTGTATTTGCGTATCGATGGTTGTCACAATATCAAACCCGTCGACAGGCTCTTCGTACAAAACCTTTGTCCACCGGTTGCCGACGCGCACAAGCCGGCTGAGCCCCGTCTCGCCACGCAACAACGAATCGTATTCCAGTTCGAGGCCTTTCACTCCCTTCGACAGGTTGTTCCAGTAATTCTCGTCGATGTATCCGATGGTACGTCCGGCCAGTGAGCCGAACAGTTTCCGGCGTTCGAGGTACTCTTTTTCGTAAAAACCGCTTTTGTATCTTCCCAGTCTGAAAAACGGATATTGTCTGATTTTTTTCAGTTCCAGATAAGATACTTTTTTTGCCGAAATCTTAAATTCGGTATTGCCGGAATTCATGCCGTTCTTTAAATGAGCTTTATAGCCGTCGACCGTACGGTCTCCGAGACTTTTCGACAGGTACCATGCGAGCGAATCGATACCATTGCTTTTGGAATGTAGAAATGAATCTTTCGGAAATTTGCCGTTCAGTTTGAAATCCATATAAAGTTCATACATCAACATGCTGGTGGAAATCAGTTTGCCGTCCGAAGAATAGATATTGCCGCGGTTTGGGCTTACTACTTTTACTGGGCGGTTTTGCTCTTTCCGCCACGTACGCATCCATTTGTCGCCATCCACATAGGCTATCTTGAAAAGACACACAAGAATCCCCGTCACTACCGGAATCAGCAATAATACGATCACGCCATAACGTATCAATATGTTTGTATTGTTCGTTCCCTTTTCAAATTCTTCATTTTGCGGCGTCATACTCATTTCGGGTCTATTTATATAATATGTAGGGCGGAGTCTGAGCGCTCTCAAGTCCAAGCCCCTGTTTTTTGATCATTTCTTCAATTTCGGACAGACGGTTGCTTCCTGTCAGTTCACTTGATATGGCAACGGCCTGATTTTTAACGTCCCGTAATTCTTCTTCCAGACGGCCTATCTCGCGCAGTTTCAGCAGACAGATATACCGGTTGCTGATCAATAAAAACAACAGGATGACGATCAGTACAATCATGTGCGTATGCTTGATGACAAATTCTTCTTTCAGAATGCCGCCACTCAGAAAGTATAAGACAGTGAAACGTCTGTTTTTTTTCTTCTTATGCGATTGTTTTTTCTGATTCATAATATTGTTTTTTTTCTGCGATTCGTAATTTGGCGCTTCGCGCCCGCGGATTGGTTTCAATCTCCTCGGCCGAAGGGATAATCACTTTATTGTTAATCGGACGGAATGGCGTTAACTGGTTTCCAAAGAAATCAGACCGGCTTTCTCCGTCGAAATTTCCCGTACGGAAAAAGTTTTTTACCAGCCGGTCTTCCAGCGAGTGATATGTGATGACGGCCATCCGCCCGCCAGGTTTCAGGATATGCAATGCCTGATTCAGCATTTCACGCAGCGCCTGCATTTCGTCGTTTACCGGGATGCGTAATGCCTGAAAAACCTGTGCAAGGAATTTCCTGTCGTTGTCCCGTCCTGCAAAAGGCTTGACAATCTGCAATAAATCGGTTGTCGTGTGTATCGCCGATGCAGCGCGCGCCTCCACAATCCGGGCAGCCAGCTTGCGGGCGGCTTTCAACTCGCCATAAAGATGAAAAACGGAGGCTAACGCTTCTTCGGAACAGGTATTCAGAATATCGGCAGCTGTTTTTCCCGCGCGGTTGTTCATGCGCATGTCCAGCGTGCCGTCGAACCTGAACGAAAAGCCACGCGACGGGTCGTCGAAATGATGTGACGACACGCCCAGGTCTGCCAGAATACCGTCTACCTGCGATTCGCCGTGATAACGCATAAAATTCAACAGATAACGGAAATTGCTGCGGACAAAGACGAAACGGTTGTCAGCTGGAATATTCGCTTCCGTATCCGCATCCTGATCGAATCCGTAAAGTTTCCCTTTGCTTCCCAGGCGTTCCAAAATGCCGCGGGCATGACCGCCGCCTCCGAAAGTGAGGTCGACATAAATCCCCGATGACTGAACATTTAAACCGTTCAGACTTTCATCAAACAATACCGGAACATGGTAGTGCGTTTCTACTTCGTTCATTTTTAATATGTTTGCAATTGCCAAAATTGTTGTAACAGTTTCAGACAGTAAAGATATGAATTTTTATCTTAACAAACGGCGATAATATCAAGAATGTTTTCAACATCATACTTTGAGTATTTATCGAAATCCCTTGAATTTTTGAACCGCATGGCATTTTTAGGACGGGGTTCAGAGGTTCGAAGATTTCTTCACGTAGCTGTCGGCTTTTTCGCGTATTCGTTTGGAGCGTTTTTCGCTGTCGGGGTGTGATGAAAACATTTTCTGCACGGCCGAAGCACGGCTGCTTTGCGAGAGGTCGACAAGAATGTCCAGCGCATTCGCCATCGCATAGGGACTGAAGCCGTTGGAGATGCTGATTTCGAAACCGTAGTCGTCAGCTGCGTATTCCTGCTTTTGTGAGAACTGTGCGTCTACGAACGACTTCGCCAAGTCTTTCAACTGCGTTTCGGAGAGCGCGCTGACCGTGTGGCTCGCTGCGCCGGCCGCATTGATGACTGCGGAAGTCATGTATGCAGTTCGCATGGCATCTTTCACGTCCGTGCCGGCTACATGGCCGATTTCATGGCCAATGACGGCTATGAGTTCGGCGTCTTCCATCAAATCCATCAGTGCACTGAATATGCGGATACTGCCGTCACCACAAGCGAAGGCATTCACGTCGGCCACGTCATATACTTTGAAGTTTAGCGGAATCCCGTTTGCTTCCTTCAGATTTGCAGTCAGCCGTGCAAGCCGGACGCTGTATTCGCCTGTTTCGTCTGCCACCGGATTGTTTGCGTCCATCCATTCTACCGTCTCCCGGCACAGGGTTGCTACGTCTTCGTCGCTGAGGCTGACTGCCGAGATTACGTCTGCTGCCGTTTCTTCTACTTTCTTCAGATTAATCGAGCGCCCTCCGATTTTGACCTGCGCCTGCACGACAGAAATGCCTGCAACAAACGCCATGAATAAAATCACTTTTTTCATTTTCGTCATATTTTCTTGTGAATAATTCGACAAAAATAGCAGACTTTTCCTGAAAGTGCAAATAAAAAATTATCTTTGACGTTCGGTAAAGGAAAGGATACATGTAGAAAAACAAGACAATATGGTTAAATATAAACTTTTAGTGTTGGATATAGACGGTACGCTGCTGAACGGGAAGAAGCAGATCAGTGCGCGTACGAAGATCGCCCTGCTGAAAGCACAGCAGTTGGGCGTGCAAATTGTGCTGGCGTCGGGGCGACCGACCTACGGGGTGCTGCCCGTTGCCAGGGAACTGGAGATGGACAGGCACGGAGGCTTCATCCTCTCGTACAACGGATGCCAGATATTCAATGTGCAGACGGGCGAGCTTCTGTTCGAAAAGCGCATCGATCCCCGCATGTTTCCTCTTCTCGAACGGCTGGCAAAGAAAAGGGCATTTCCCATCTTCACGTATCACCAGGATAAGATCATCACCGACAGCCCTCGAAACAAACGTGTCCTGAGCGAGGCAAAACTGAACGGAATGGAAGTGGTCAGAGTCGACCACTTTGCCGAAGCTATCGACTTCTCGCCCTGCAAGTGCATGTTTGTGAGCGAAGATGCTCAGTCTCTCGACGAATTGAGGCAATATCTGAAAAAACATCTGGCGGGCACGATGGATATTTTCCCTTCCGAGGAGTATTTCCTCGAAATCGTGCCGCGATCCATCGACAAGGCCAATACGCTGAGCGTGCTGGCAGATATACTGAATGTGGAAATGAGCGAAATCATTGCCATCGGCGACGGAGTTTGCGACGTGACGATGATTCAGATGGCCGGACTCGGTGTGGCGATGGAAAATGCCCAGATATCCGTCCGCCGGTGTGCCGACTACGTGACGGCGTCGAACGACAACGATGGCGTCGCCGCCGTCGTGGAAAGCCGCATCCTCGCAAACATCCGTCCGGCGGAGATACCTCTGGCCGAACTCAATGCGCGGGCAAAAGACGCGCTGATGGGACATCTGGGCATCCAGTATACCTACGCTTCGGAAAGCCGCATCGAAGCTACCATGCCGGTCGACCACCGCACGCGCCAGCCGTTTGGTATCCTGCACGGAGGCGCCACGCTGGCGCTGGCTGAAACCGTCGCCGGACTTGGTTCCATGATACTCTGCCAGCCCGACGAAGTGATGGTCGGGATGCAGGTCAGCGGCAACCACGTCTCGTCCGCACACGAGGGCGATACGGTTCGCGCCGTAGCAACCATCATCCACAAAGGGCGATCGTCGCATGTCTGGGATGTCAATATATTCACTTCGACGGATAAACTGATCTCGTCCGTCCGCGTACTGAACAGTATATTGAAAAAACATACGGTGACATAAATTCCCATGTAAGGCGCAGTAAATAGCATAACGCTAATTATCAGCATGTTGTTTGTTAAGCGGCGGCCTGTTAACGTTATTTTGCAGGGAATAACGGTCTTGTTTTTTGTTTTTCTCTAAATTTGTAGCCGCCGACTGAGATAAGTGTTTTCTGTTTTCGCACGGATAAATGATGAACATGTATACAAATTATTATTCTTCGTCCCGTCTGTTCCACGGCTCCATTCCGAAAGTGATGGGGACGCAGTTGGATGCACTCCTCTTCGGAGACGATTCCGCAGGACTGAACGAACTGTGGCAGCGCATCGCGGCGGAAGTCGCGCGGCTGGAGAAGATGCTGAACCGTTTCGACATGATGAGCGAGATCGGCCGGATCAACACACACGCGGCGCATGATCCCGTCGGGATGAGCGACGAACTGTGGGCTGTCCTGATGGACTGCAGGCGCTACGGCGAACTGACCGGCGGATGTTTCGACATCACGCTGGGGCATTGGCAACACGTGACGTTCGACGAAGCAGGCCGCACCGTTGCCCTCGACGCGGGCGCGTCTTTCGATCTGGGCGGATATGCAAAAGGCTACGCCGCAGAAAAAATCCGTCTGCTGACGGAGCAACATGCCGTGAGCCGTGCACTGATAAACTTCGGCAACAGCATGACACTTGCCCTCGGGACACATCCGCACGGCGACTGCTGGCCGGTCGGCATTGACAATCCGTACGATAACCGTCGTATGGATCTCATTCGCCTGAGCAATGCCGCCCTGTCCGTATCGGGAAACATGCCCGCCCGTCCGGCACACATCGTTCGTCCCGCTACGGGCGAATATGTGACCGCCCGGAAGATGGTCGCCGTTGTATCCGCCTGTCCCGTCGACGCCGAAGTACTTACCACGGCACTGATAGCCGCCGATGCCAGCGAAGCCGAAAAATGGCTCAACCGTTTCGAAATAAAGGAATACAGAACGTACGACTGCCAAACGGCGGAAGTACGCAGCACACAAACTTTCTTATAATAAAAAAATAATATATGATAGACAAGACATTTAAAGACGCAGTAATAAGCCGCAGAGATTTCTTCAGGAACATGGGTGCGCTTGGTAGTGGAAGTTTGCTGCTTTCGGCTTTTCCGTGGCTGCAATCGTGCGGCGACGATGAAAAAAAAGCCATTGCCGGCAGCGAGAAATTGAAACTGGCAATCATCGGGACAGGCTCGCGCGGGCAATATCACATGCAGAACCTGCTCAAAATTCCGCATGTAGAAGTCGCAGCCCTGTGCGACGATTTCGATCTCCACCTCAAACAGGCAGCGGCAATCTATCCGCAGGCGAAAACATATGTCGATTACCGCAGGGTGCTGGACAGAAACGACATTCAGGCCGTATTGATAGCTACGCCACTCGACATGCACGCACCGATTACCATCGAAGCCCTGCAGACAGGCAAACATGTGTTTTGCGAAAAATCGATGGCGCTCACCCCCGAAGATTGCCTTGCCATGTACAGGACATACAAAAATTCGGGCAAGGTACTGTATATCGGCCAGCAGCGCATGTTCGACCTCAAATACATCCGTGCGATGGAAATGATTCACCGCGGCACAATCGGCGCAATCAGCGGTATCCGCACTTACTGGTTTCGCAACAATGACTGGCGCCGTCCCATCCCTTCGCCCGAACTGGAACGGAAAATCAACTGGCGGCTCTACCGGCAGTTCTCCGGCGGACTGATGACGGAACTTGCTACGCACCAGTTGCAGGTTGGTAACTGGGCAATGCAGATGATACCCGAAACCGTAACCGGATATGGCGACATCGTCTACTGGAAAGACGGCCGGGAAGTCTACGACAACGTCAGCCTCATCTACCGCTATGCCAACGGCGTGAAGATGACTTACGAATCCATCATTTCCAACAAATTCCTCGGATTGGAAGAAGAAATACTTTGCAGCCACGGGACGATGGAACCCGAAAAAGGGAAATATTACTTCGAGGAAGTGCAGCCCGCTCCAGGCATCATGCAACTGATAAATCAGATAGAACACAGCATCTTCGACCACGTTTCGTTTGCCGGGCCAAGCTGGGTGCCCGAAACGGCATCGAAAAACAGCGGCTATTTCATCGTCGAAAATGCTTCGACTCACGTGGGCGAATCGACCATAGGCTTTGCCGACGACGGCTCCGAATATCTGCTGACCTCCTTCTGCGAAGCGGCGGTGACAGGCCGTCCCGCCGAATGTCTGGTCGAAGAAGCGTATTATTCTTCCGTGCTGGCTCTTCTGGGACTGCAGGCCATGAACGAGCAGCGGATTCTCACTTTCCCCGACGAATATAAAATACCATACCTGAATTTCTCCTGATATGAAAGATATTCTATTTACAGTCAAACAGCAAAAATGCGAAATCGTGTGGCTTTGCAGTTGCATTGCCGCATCGTTTATCCTGAACGTCGTCTCCATCATCATCTACCGGACGGAATGGAAAGAGTTGTGGACACAAAGTGTCTGGGTCATTTTCATCGGCGCAGGACTCTACGCCCTGTCCGTCTTCATCCGGCTGATTGTCTGCGGCATCAGACGGCTTTTCAGGAAACAGGCGGATTGAAGCAAATGAAAAAGTTCAAAACCTGTAAATCGCGTGAAGGCCGAAATATCCTTCACAATCTGTATCGCAAATACCTGGCCGTCATCGATGTGCCGGTGACGGAACAGATGGTGGAAACGCGTTTTGGCGACACGCATGTCGCGCTGTACGGCAATCCTGCAGGCAAACCCGTGCTGATGTTTTACGGTAAGAATGCCATCAATCCGCTTGTCGCAAGTCCGTTTATCCGCGGATTGGACATGAGCCGTCTCCGGTTGATTGTGCCCGACCCGCCGGGCTGCATCGGCTTCAGCGCCGAAACGAAGTCTCCACTCTCCGATCGCGAACACGGCGAATGGGCTGTTCAGGTAATGGATGCGCTGGAACTCCCCTGCGTGGCCGTGCTGGGATATTCGTTTGGCGCAATGATGGCGTTGCAACTTTGCATGCTGTCGCTGCTGCGCGTCGAACGGCTGCTGCTGGTCACACCCTCCTGCATCCTGCGGACGCCCGCCCCGAAAATCTCGAAACTGATGCGCCCCGCCGGCAAAGACAGGCAGTCACTCACCGACCAGACCGTCCGCAAAATGCTCGCTCCCGTGATGCCTTTCCCGCACGACGGCCTGACCGAAATGGCGCGAATGATAATGCTTCATGCCAAAACGGGAAAAGAAGGGACGAAACCCGTCCGCAGGAGCAAACTGAAAAAGTTGAATGCGCCGGTATACGTCGTGGCCGAAGAATCGGACTACCTCTTTCCCGGACGGAAACTTGTCAAAAGAGCAAATAAAATATTCCCCCATATTGGCAGCGTTCACCTGCTTTCGACAGGTAGCCACTGCGGACTCTTCTACGAAGAAAATGCCGGAGACTTGAAAAATTGTTTCGACAGTTTGTCGGCATTTTTAGCCGGATAAAACGCATCTGTCCGTCCGTTCGGACGGAGTTCTACCCCGTCCGCTCTATTGTACTGCACATTCACGAAGAATTATGAAAAAAAACGCCTTTTCGATGTTACGTTTTCCGTTTTGAATTGTCTTATCCCTGAAACATGAGACCTGAACAGTTTAAAGAAAAGGTATTGCCGTTGCGCGGACAGTTGCTGTCGTACGCGAAACGAATGCTGGACGACTCGGCGGATGCGGAAGATGTCGTTCAGGATGTCTATCTGAAACTGTGGTACATGCGTGCGGACCTGGACAATTACCGGAGTATCCCGGCGCTGTCCGCGCAGATAACGAAAAATCTGTGTCTGAACAAAATCAAGGAGCGCCGGCGGACATACGACGGACTGGATGGGCTGACGGTGGAAAGCCCGGGTCCTGCACCCGACACGCAACTGGAAGAAAAAGACAGTGTGGCGCATCTGATGCGGATAATCGACTGTCTGCCCGGACTTCAGCAAACCGTGTTACGGATGAAGCACGTGGACGGTTTTGACGTCGAAGAAATCGCCTCGATTACCGGAACCGCTCCCGAAGCCGTCCGCGTAAACCTGTCCAGAGCCAGAAAGAAAGTGAAGGAATTGTTTTTCAATATGGAAAAAAGATGATATACGAACTGGAAAAAATAGAAGACATGTTGATGCGTTTTTTCGAAGGGCAGACGTCCGGCGAAGAAGAACAGACGCTATACCGTTTTTTCGACAGGGAAGACCTCCCCGCGCATCTGGCCTGCTACAAGCCTGTTTTCAAGTATTTCGAAACAGGTCTGGCGGAAGAGGCCGCCTCATTGGCCGTCGCGAAAAGTCGCAGGAATCCACGCATATCCGTGAAACGCTGGCGAATCGGGGCAGGCCTGGCTGCGGCGGTGGCAACAGGGTGCATAATCATGCTTTCGCACTGGAAAACAGACGCCTTCGACCCGTACGAAGGAAGTTGCATCATTCGTGGTGGCGTCCGCCTGACAGACACGAAGATCATCCGTCCCGAACTGGAAAAAACCTTCCGCGAAGCGTTCGAACAACAGGCCGACATGGAACGCCTGATGAACGAACCGGTTGACCCCGACGACATGCTCGAACAATATCGGCAAACCTTCGAACGGCAGCAAAGCACCTTTCTCAGCGGATTTACAGACCCTTATGCACGGGAAGAAGCAAGGAAACTATTAACAGCAGATTACAATAACTTTTAAATTATTAGAAAAATGAAAACAAAAATTGGATTATTAATTGGACTGATGTGGCTTCTCGGAGGTTTTTCGATGGAGTCAAGTGCGCAGGAAGCCATCAAGGCTTTGATTAAGAAGTGTGAAACCATGGAAACGGTCGACATAAACATTGTCCGTAACCGCGACAGGAACACAAAAGAAGTGACACGCAGCGTGACCGGTATCCAGATTCACTCGAATCCCGCGCTGGTAAAGGAATTTCAGGACGCATTTCAGAAAGCGTATGACGACTTTTCGAAAGGAAAAGAAGTCGCAGACCGCGAAATCATCAGCCGAAGAGGCGGTAAAATCGTGAGTCTGCAATACAGGTACGGAAATGTCGACTACCACTTTTCGGTAGATAACGACGGGAAAAGCGCCAATGTGTCGGTGATTGAAAGATCGGACGGAGACAAAGACAATGACTACTTCAGTTTCATGAACTTCGAACATCTTAAAAACAATCTCGAAGACCTTAAAAACAATCTGAAATTTCACAATCTCGACAATCTGAACGATTTGGATCATTTGGATCTGTTTCTGCAGATACCCAATTTCAACTTCAAAAACTTCGAATATTTCGGGAACATATCCAACTGAACAGTAATACAGGATACATATTTCTCATAATAAATAACTTGAATCATAGACATTCAATCACATGTCTGGCCTGCGACAGGTCGGACATGTTTTTTGTGCCTCCGTGTTGAAATAATTTCATGCGTTAGCCCTGATTTTAATGCCGTATTTTTGCTTCGCGAAAAGATAAGTATTATTTTTGCATCATTATTTGAACCTTTTACATGAAATAAACAAAATTTCTTTGATTATGAAACGATTAAAATTATTCCGGCTTATGATTATTCCATGCTGCGCGCTGCTTGCCGGATGCGCGCCCGTGAGCAGTGTGAAGATTGTCGGCCTCCAGACCGAGATGCGCGAAAATCCCGAGGGCATCGGCGTGACCGCCCCGCGTTTTTCGTGGAAACTGCTGTCGTCGGAAAACAATGTCATGCAAACGGCCTACCAAATCGAGGTAGCCGCATCGCCCGGAGACCTGCAGTCCGGTACGAACCTGCTGTGGAGCTCGGGCAAAATCGAGTCCGACCAGTCCATCCTCGTTCCCTATGCCGGGCAACCGCTCGAATCCGGCAATGCTTATTATTGGCACGTCAATGTATGGACTGCGGTCGGCGGACAAAGCCAAAGCGAAACCGCCCGGTGGTCGATGGCGCTGCTGAACGACGCCGACTGGAAAGCCTCGTGGATAGGCATCAATGATCCTGAGAATTTGACGATTGCCGACCGGCGCACACGTCTTTCGGCACGTTATCTGCGAAAAGACTTCGCCGTAGCGCCGCAGCCCGTAAAACGCGCCGTGCTCTACATCGCGGGGCTGGGTTCGTCCGTGCCTTACCTGAACGGCTTGCGAATCAGCGAAGACGTCTTTGCGCCGCTGCCCACTCTGTATCCCGAAACGGTATTTTACAATACCTACGATGTGACCGGCCTGCTCGGCCCCGACAAAAACGTCCTCGGCGTAACGCTCGGAAACGGACGTTTTCTGGCAATGCGCGAACCCGGAATGCTTGGATTCGGCATCCCGCGCCTGATTGCCCAATTGGATATCGAATATGAAGATGGCAAACACGATCTCATCGTGACCGACCCTTCGTGGCAGGCAACCGGCAAAGGCCCGATTGTCGCCAACAACGAATTTGACGGCGAAGACTATGACGCCCGTCTGGAACTGGGCGAGTGGACAAAAGCCGGCTACGATGTATCACAGTGGCAGTCCGCAGACCTGATGGATGCTCCGGGCGGCAAACTGACAGCACAACCGTGTGACAACATTACCGTAATGGAAGAAATCAAGCCCATATCCGTCAAGGCAACTGCCGACGGGAAATATATTCTCGACATGGGGCAGAACATGGTCGGATGGTTGCAGGTCAAGTTAAAAGGCGCAAAAGACCGGCCGGTCATACTTCGCTTTGCCGAAACGTTGAAAGACAACGGTACGGAACTCTATACCGACAATCTCCGCAGCGCCCGGGCGACGGATACTTATATGCCCGCCCGCGACGGCGATTTCAGCTGGGAGCCTTTGTTTGTCTACCACGGTTTTCGCTTTGTCGAAATCTCAGGTCTGGATTACCAGCCCGAACTGACGGCTTTCACCGGAAAGGTGGCGTATGACAAAATGGCGACCATTGGAAGGTTCGAAACATCGAACGGGTTGATTAACAGAATTTACAGGAATGCCTTCTGGGGTGTTCGCGGAAACTACCGTGGTATGCCGACCGACTGCCCTCAGCGCGACGAACGGCTTGGCTGGCTGGGCGACCGCGCAACAGGCGCACACGGCGAAAGTTTCGTCTTCAACAATCATCTGATGTATGCCAAGTGGCTGAAAGACATCGAAGAATCTATGAACGAAAATAACAGCATCTCGGTCGTTTCGCCCAAATACTGGACAATCTACAATGACGATGTGACATGGCCTTCCGCTTTCTTCTATATTGCCGATATGCTTTACACTCAATTCGGCGACATCCGACCGATTAAAACGCACTATCCCGCCATGCGCCGCTGGGTGCAGCATCAGATGGAGACTCAAATGCAGGACTATATCTTGATGAGGGATACCTACGGCGACTGGTGTATGCCGCCCGAAAGCCAGGAGTTGATACATTCGCAGGACCCTGCGCGTAAAACAGGCGGACAGGTGCTCAGTACAACCGTGTTTTACAGTATTCTGCACCTGATGAGTAAGTTCGCCGAAATCAATCAGGCATCCGCCGACGCAAAGGAATACCTGGCGCTGGCCGCCAAAATAAAAGAAGCGTACAACCGCAAATTTTTTAACAGCGAAACCGCCCGGTACGACAACAATACGGTAACAGCCAATATCCTGTCCCTGCAACTGGGACTGGTTCCGGAAGGATACGAACAAAAAGTGTTTGACAACATCGTCGAAAAAACCGAAAAGGATTTCGACGGACACGTAAGCGTTGGCGTCCTTGGCATTCAGCACCTGATGCGGGGACTGACGAAATACAACCGCGTGGATTTGGCCTGCAAAATCGTCACCAACGAAACCTATCCGAGTTGGGGTTATATGGTGAAAAAAGACGCCACTACCATCTGGGAACTTTGGAACGGCGACACTGCCGACCCTGCCATGAACTCGGCCAACCACGTCATGCTGCTGGGCGACCTGATTATCTGGTTCTACGAAAACCTTGGCGGAATCAAAAACGATCCGCAATCCGTCGGGTTCAAGAAAATCCTGATGGAACCGGCCTTCCCCGAAGAACTGACCAGCGTAAATGCCGGCTACGAATCGCCTTACGGACTGATTGAAAGCAAATGGACACGCGAGGGCGACAAACTGTCCTGGTCTGTCACCATTCCCGCGAACACAACGGCCACTCTCAAGGCGCCCGGACGTTTCAATCTCCGGACAGTCGGAAACGCCGTACTTTCGGATGTAAAAGACGAAAACGGAATTTCGACGATAGAATTAGGCTCCGGCACCTATCTGCTGCAATCCAAATAACTCTACGAAACAATCATGCCTCCGGTTCACCAGTGTTCCGGAGGCAACTGTTTCTGACAGTTGATTCGCGCTTTGCGTAACAGAACCGGTTATTGTATATCGACAGCGCAGCGAATATCCGGAGATGACAGGAGAGAACGTTTGCCGGAAAGAATCCGCTTGTTTGAATACAGTTCAAATTCAGTAATCCGCTGCTTTATACAATAACATCTATGTCATTCGCGTTATGTTGTCAGGATTTTATTACCTTTGTGCCGTCCAATGGTGGAACATGACAAGAATATTTCTGTAAAAATGAAACGATATAAATTGATTAACAATGTGCTGGGATGGATAGTTTTCCTTATTGCCTCCGGCACGTATCTGATGACGATTGAGCCGACGGCCAGTTTTTGGGACTGCGGCGAGTTTATTACATCGGCATATAAACTGGAAGTGGGTCATCCTCCCGGAGCGCCGTTTTTCATGCTGACGGGGAACCTGTTTACCCATCTGGTGTCCGACGCGGGTGCGGTGGCCAGGATGGTCAACAGCATGTCGGCGCTGTTCAGTGCGCTGACCATTCTGTTCCTGTTCTGGAGCATCACACACCTGGCGCGGCGAATCGTGCTGAAAAACGGCAACAAAGACCTGAACCTTTCGCGCATGATTGTCATCATGGGATGCGGCGTGACGGGCGCGCTGGCCTACACGTTCAGCGACACGTTCTGGTTCAGCGCCGTCGAAGGCGAGGTGTATGCCTATTCCTCACTGTTTACGGCAGTAGTGTTCTGGCTTATACTCAAGTGGGAAGAAGTGGCCGACCGACCCCATGCCGACCGCTGGATCGTGCTGATAGCCTATTTCATGGGATTGAGTATCGGGATCCACTTGCTGAACTTGCTTTGCATACCGGCGATCGTACTGGTCTATTATTATAAGAAATTTCCGAATCCCACGACCAGGGGCATGTTGATTGCGCTGGGTATCTCGTTTGCCATCGTGGCGATAATGATGTACGGTGTCCTGCAGGGACTGGTCGAAGTATGCGGGCTGTTCGAACTCCTGTTCGTAAACGTATTCGGAATGCCATACAATTCCGGTGTCTTTATCTATGTCGCCGTGCTGGCGGGCGTGCTGGGATGGGCTATATGGGAGACGATGCGGGAAAACGTGCATGTCGTGCGCATGAAAATAGCGTTTATCCTGTCCGTCATCCTGCTGGGCATTCCCTTCCTTGGCGAGGGATACGGGCTGTGTGTCATACTGATACTGGTGCTGACAGTCGCCGTATTTTATTTCAGGAAAATCAACGTCAAGGTGCTGAATACCGTGCTTGTTTCGCTGATGGTCATTGTCGTCGGATATTCGTCGTATGCACTGATACTGATTCGCTCGACGGCAGATACGCCGATGAATCAAAACAAGCCGAGTGACATTTTCACTCTCCGCACATATCTGGGACGCGTGCAATACGGTGATACGCCCCTTTTCTACGGACGGACGTTCGTGTCGGAAGTAAAACGCAAAAGCGACGGGACAGCTGTAAAAAAGGGCGGCATCAAAATATGGAGCCGCGTCGTCAAGAAAGATGAAGGCGACAGAGACCGGTATTACGTATCCCTTGAAATGCCCGACTATCAATTCGTGGATGAAACACTCATGCTCTTCCCCCGCATGCACAGCAGCGATCCGCGCCATGTCAGCGCATACAAGAACTGGAGCAATTTCAAGGGCAGGACAGTAAGATACAGACGGATGGGCGAAAACGTCAGCGTGCTCAAGCCTACGTTTGTCGAAAATATCCGCTTTTTCCTCAATTATCAGTTGAGCTACATGTACTGGCGCTACTTCATGTGGAACTTCTCCGGCCGTCAGAACGATGTGCAGGGGCACGACAGAGACCTGCTGAACGGCAACTATATCACCGGAATCAAATTCCTGGACGAACTGAGGCTGGGACCTCAGGACGGAATGGCGTACAGCATCGAGCGAAACATGGGACACAACGTCTACTACATGCTGCCGCTGCTGCTCGGGCTTTTGGGTATTGGCTTCCAGCTTGTGAACGGAAAGAAAGGAATCCAGAGTTTCTGGATCACTTTTTTCCTCTTCTTCATGACGGGAATAGCCATTGTGCTGTATTTGAATCAGGCGCCATATCAGCCGCGCGAACGCGACTACGCGTATGCCGGCTCGTTCTACGCATTCTGTATATGGATAGGGCTTGGCGTGGCAGGCATCGCCCGGCTGCTGGAGAAGTACGGAAAAATCCCGGCCGCCGTGTCCGGAGCCACCTCTTCGCTGATTTGCCTGCTTGTTCCCCTGCAGATGGTTTCGCAGAACTGGGACGACCACGACCGCTCGGAACGTTTTGTGGCGCGTGATTTCGGCGCCAACTATCTGGAATCGTGCGATCCGAACGCCATCATCTTTACCAACGGCGACAACGATACGTTCCCCCTCTGGTATGCGCAGGAAGTGGAAGGTATCCGTACCGACGTGCGCGTGTGCAACACCAGCTATCTCCAGACCGACTGGTACATCGACCAGATGAAACGCCAGGCATACAACTCCGACCCGCTCCCCATTACCTGGACGCGCGACCAGTATATACAGGGTGCGCGCGACCATGCTCTGCTGCTGAACCGCGTCGACCGCGTCGACCTCGGAACGGCGCTGACCTTTGTCAGAAGCGACGATCCCAAATACAAACGTATCCCCGGATATCCGATGCAGGTAGACTACATCCCTTCAAACAAAATCGTGTATGCGGTGGATTCGGCGACGGTGGTGAACAATCACGCAATCAGTCCGGACGACAGTTCGCGGCTGCTGAAGGAAATGGTATTGGACCTGAGCGGCCGCAACGAACTGGGCAAGGAAGCGCTGACGATACTGGACATGCTGCATACAAACAACTGGAAACGGCCGATATATTTTGCCATCACGGTAGACCCGAGCCAGTTTGTCAGCATGGAACCGTATTTCCAGAAGACGGGACTCACATACAGGGTGACACCCGTCGAGACGCGCGGAGAGGGCGGCCGTGCAATCGATACGGAAAAAATGTATGACAACGTGATGAACAAGTTCAGGTGGGGAGGTTTGGACAAGTCGAACCTCTATCTGGACGAAACCATCATGCGCATGTGCAAAAGTTACCGGGTGGAACTTTTCGGCAAACTGGCCGCAGCCCTGATTCAGGAAGGCAAAAACGACAAGGCGTTGGCCGTGCTCGACAGGGGAATGCAGGTGCTTCCGCCCGATAACGTGCCTTACGATTATTCCGCTCTGGTATTCGGCGAACTGTATATGACGCTGGGCGAACGTGAAAAAGCCGAACAGGTATTGAACGGCATTGCGGACGACTCCATGCGTGCCATCCGGTGGCTGTTCGAATTCAGATCCGACAAGCTGCCCCGCGTACAGCACGAACTGGAACACCATCTGAAAGTGATGCAAAACGTCCTCGCCATCGGCATACAGGGCAATCCCGATTCCGATTTCGGAAAGTCGTACCGCGACGAGTACAGTAACTACCGGATGGCTTACGCGAGACTGCAGCAGTCTGCGTCCGATAAATAATGCCGCAGAAAGATGCTGATTGAACAACCCCCGTGGCTGTACAGGGTGATTTTCCGGGGGGCTATCTGGAGGCTCCCCCAGGCTGAAAAATGTGTTTACCTGACGTTCGACGACGGACCGGTGCCCGAAGTAACGCCACTGGTGCTGGACATGCTGGATGCGTACGGCATCAGGGCGACTTTTTTCTGCGTGGGCGACAATGTCCGCAAATATCCCGATATTTTCGACATGCTGACTGCGCGCGGGCATACGGTAGGGAATCATACATACAATCATATCAAAGGCACGCATTTTCTGTCCAGAAATTATGTGAAGAACGTGGACAAGGCGGCGGAACTGATCGCGAGCGACCTGTTCCGTCCCCCGCACGGGCACATGCGTCTCCCGCAGCTGTACCGTTTGCAGAAAAAATACAGAGTCATCATGTGGGACGTGATTACCCGCGACTACAGTCCGCACATGACGGCGCACGGCGTTTTCAACGTCGTGAAGAAATATGCACGAAACGGCTCCATCATCGTGTTTCACGACTCCCTGAAAGCCATCGAACGCATGAAAGACGCCCTACCGCAGTCCATCGAATGGCTGCTGACGCAGGGATACCGGTTCGAAACACTGTAATTCCGATTTAATTTGTTTCTGCGTTCTCTTTACAAACAAATACTATATAGCTTATAACTATTATTTTAACTTACTGTTCAATTTTTTCGATGGCGATACCTGACAGGAGAACCAAAATCCTCATTCGAAGGCGTAAAAAGGTTGATTTTATTGAAAAAATAATTTCATTTTGTTTTTCGATGTCACAACGGCCGTCAAGTTGTCCGCAGGCACGACATATTGTTCCACACAAAATATCCAACTGTTTTTTTCTTTCTCAATCAGTTGCCCATAAAGCAGCGGATTTTCGTTTTTTAGCTTCAATTTTGAGTTGGGAACAATCCATTCCGGCTTTTCTACCCACATCACATTCATTTTCTGTAGATTGTCCGTCGTCATTTGAAGTGAAAATCGAATATTTTCGGTCGAGCCAAACAACAAAGCGGTGCTTTTCGGCCGTCCCTGCACGCCCGTGCCCGAAGTGCAGTCCGTCACCGCGAAAGGAGCCGTCGCCGAACTCGCACTCGGCAAAGATTTCAACGTTGCATACAAATGATGATTTTTAATCGGAAAATATTAATTTTGCACCCGGACACAGGGTGCAGTTCAAAATTTCCGTTCGGACTGTACCTGCAATACTGTAAACTGATTATGAAACGTTTTTTTTATTTACTGATGACTGCCGCGCTGAGCAGCGGCATGGTGGCCGGACAGGAGAAGCCTGAATACAGGACTGTCCGGGATGTTCCTTACCGGACGGAAGGCGGCACCTGTTCGCCGGAGCGGTGCAGGCTGGATATTTATTATCCGGAGGGTGAAACCGGTTTTTCCACAGTGGTCTGGTTTCATGGCGGAGGGCTGACTTCCGGTTCGAAGTTCATCCCCGAGCAGCTTAAAAGCAGCGGTCTGGCTGTCGTGGCGGTGAATTATCGCCTGATGCCCGAATGTAGCGTGTCGGACTGTATCGACGATGCGGCGGCGGCCGTGGCGTGGGTTTTTCGCGAGATGAAAAAATATGGCGGCAACACGGAGCGAATCTTTGTGTCAGGCCATTCGGCAGGCGGCTACCTGACCTGCATGATTGGGCTGGACCGGAAATGGCTGAAGGCCTACGGTGCAGATGCCGATTCGATTGCTGCGCTTATTCCGTTCAGCGGTCAGGCCATCAGCCATTTTGCCTATCGGCGGACGAAAGGCATAAAAGATACGCAGCCCAGTATCGACGAATTTGCGCCGCTGTATCATGTCCGTCCCGATGCGCCGCCGCTGATTATCATCTCGGGCGACCGTGAACTGGAAATGCTTGGGCGTTATGAAGAAAACGCCTATTTCTGGCGGATGATGAAAGTGGCGGGTCATACGCAGTCCCGGTTGTATGAACTGGACGGATATAACCACGGAGATATGGCCGCGCCTGCGTTTCACATCCTCAAACAGTTCGTGAGGGAAATGGCCAAATAAACGGGGGAGGGGCAGTTCAAATTCCCCGTCCGGGACACATGCGCGGAAACCGGTCATGCCGCAAATAAGGCTGATTTTAAGCAAATTACAAAATCAACACCCGATTTTACACCCTAAAAAGGTAAAGTCGGGTGTTTTGTTTAATCTCTTGGATCATCTTCTACAATCGCATAATGATAATTGTCCTTCCATTCCCCTCTTATGGGCAGGATTTTCCTTCGTAAACCTTCTCTTGTCATACCGGATTTTTCCAATACCCTGATTGAACGT
>JAISXP010000090.1 GCA_031270465.1 Tannerella sp.
GGATCTCCTCCGCCCGAACTGACTGCAATGACTTCATCGCGGCTGCCATGTAGCCCATCGCGTAAGCCATGCCGGCGTGCCAGGGCGCATCGCAAATCATTTGGGGCGTGTGATCGGGAATAAGCGCCCCGTTGAAATGGTTTCCTTTCAATATTTTCAAAACCTTTATCATGTCAATGTCGCCTTCATCTACAAATACCTCCCTGTAATGCGGCGCTTTTCCGACAATGTTTCTGAAATGGATGTAGGCGATTTTGCCCTGTTTACTGTATTCGTCCACCGCATCATATACATCGCCTTCCGTCATCTCGGCTACCGAACCGAGGCAGAATTCCAATTTGTTCGCCGGACTGGGTTTCGCGTCAATCAGCCTTTGGTACATATACGGCTGATACACCAGCCTGGGCGTATCCCGCACATACGGCACAGGCGGATCATCGGGATGCGCAGCCAAAGTCACGCCTGCTTTTTCTGCCACAGGTATGATTTCATCTATAAAATATTGAAACCTGTGCCACAGTTCTTCATGATTTATCCGGGCTATTTCCCCTTTCGGGGCGTCTTTGTCATACACCATATTCCATACCATGCCGTTGGGCACAGGCGTCATATCCACGCTGTCCATACCTACCGAAACAGCCTGCCCTCTGGCAAATTCCCCTTCTATGCGGGACGATACCCCTGCCAGGGAAAAATTATATCCGAATATCGGAATGTCCGCCTCACCCACATTTTTGATTAGTTGTTTGATATTGCCCATTTGTTCTTTTTTGCGGGGACCGTCAAGCAAAATATCATACCACATGGATGGATCGAAGTTCTCTATGGCCTCCAGCTCCAGTCCATGGGAACGAATTTCAGCTTTCAGGCGTTTCAAGTATTCGGCGCTCCATATATCTCCTTCACCGGCGTCGCCCCATCCGATAGCGTCGCCGATGGGTTGGTTGGGATTATTTTTGCTGTTTCTTTCCGTTCCGAAATAATCAACGAGGTGTATAACCAAATGGGTGGCTCCGCACTGCCGGGCAAACTTGTAGTGCGCCGCATTGAGCATGTGCTTATATAATCCAAAACCTAATTTCATATATGCAATTTTCGTTATTTACCGTCAATTTCTATCGAATAATCAGATAGTATTTTATACCCGTCTGAGGTTATCAATATATTATTTTCTATTCTCACCCCTGCATGATGTTCAGGGATATATATGCCGGGTTCTACCGTAAGCACCATTCCCTGGGACAGGGTAAGATTGCTGTCCGGGCTGAATCCTTGCCCCGGATCATGATACCTGAATCCGACATGATGCCCTAAAGCATGAGTAAAATAAGCGCCATACCCTTTTTGGGAAATAAATGCACGCACTTTGCTGTCAACCATCTTTGCTTCTACGCCGGGTTTAATCAAATCCAGCGCCAGCAAATGCGCTTCTTTCACCACATCATAAATCTTTTGCTGAAGCGCCGAAACATGTGCTACACGGCCTGTACGTGTGATGTCGCACCAATATCCGTTTACACATACCGCCATTTCTATCATTACCAAATCACCATTAACTAATTTCTTTCCCGAGCTTCTGGCATACCTGCCTCCATACGATGAATTTATGCCCGACATGATATAAGCCCATGCTTTTGCATACTTTATAGCCTCTTTGCCTGTTTGGGAGTGAACGGCTGTTTCCACAGCGCAGGCCACTTCCGCTTCCGTCTTTCCCTGAATCAGGTTATCGTAGAATGTTTGTATGCCAATCTGCCCTATCTTATTGGCCAACGTGATATGCGCTATTTCCGAAGTTGTCTTATACAGAAACAGCCTCAATATATCATCGGTGATAGCTGCATAGCCTCCTTTGGCAAGGCGCTTCAACTTTGTGGTAAAATTCAACGGCATTGGAATCCACTCGGCGGATATCACAGGCAACGAAGACCGGCACGACGCTTCGACAAAAGAAATGGATTTGTCGTCTATGCCTGATTCCACTAAATCGGCTTCAATAGATTTATAAAGAATTTCCCAGGGATCGGGACATTCTATGTTGCCCCAGGGGAACGTCTTATAACGAAAGCCGGATGGTAACAAATCGGTTGGTTCCAGCTCGGGAATATAAATAACGGGATCGCCTGTCGCCGGATACAGGCAAACGGATGCACCCCAAAGCGGCAGGTATCCTGTAGCCATGACCAACTCTTCAGGTCGCCAGAGTAAAACTGCCCCGACACCCCGTTCTGCAAGCATGTTGCGTATTATTTTATCTCTTGCTTTGTCCATGATGTTATGATTTTTCTTTTCTCTTGGGTCTCGGATCATATTGTATCGTAGATAAGGAATACCCTCCATCAATATAAATGTTCGTGCCTGTAATGTAAGATGCCAGGTCGGAACAGAGAAAGGCCACGACAGGCGCCACATCAGCTACACATCCAATCCTTCCTTGCGGTATCCAATGATTAAATTTATCAACACCGAAAGCGGCTATTTCTTCTTTGTTCATTTCCGTTTCAATAGCTCCGGGTGATACGGTTACTACACGTATATTGTCTTCGGCCAATTCCACAGCCATACATTTTGACAGCATTTGCAAACCGGCTTTGGATGTGCAATAATGAGTTAGCCCTTTGCGGGGAATCGTATCATGGATTGAAGATATATTGATGATCACACCGCCGTTGTTGCGTTGCATCCGCCTGCCTGCCTGTTGTGAGCAAAGGAATGCGCCTTTCAGGTTTGTTCCCATAATTTTGTCCCATTCACATTCTTCCAAATCCAGCACATGCGATGTATTTTCCACCCCCGCGTTATTAATCAAAATATCTACCTTGCCCAAGTGGGCGTCTGCATAAGCAAAAAGTTCATTTACTTTTTCGGACTTGGATATGTCCGCCTGTACAGCGTATGCCTCTACTTCATATAGCGACTTCAACTCCTGTACCAATGCTTCTGCTTTCGCTTTGCTCGAACGGTAATTGATGAGCACACCGGCTCCACATGCGGCCAGTTCTTTGCATATTTGGGCACCTATACCTTGTGCGCCTCCTGTTACTACAGCTTTTTTTCCTTTCAAATCTATGCCAGTCATATTTTTTATTTTTAAATGTTACATGATACCAAATTTCTCAAATGCCTCTACCGTACTCATGCCGTTTTCCAGCGCTTTTTTTACCAGCTTCTCGCCCCGCGCTTTCTCTATGGCCCGGGCAAATACTTCCTCTGTGGCCTGCTGGGGAACGATAACCACTCCGTCACGGTCGCCATATACAATATCTCCGGGATGAACACGTATCCCTCCAAATTCGATGCTTGATCCGTAATCAATCACTTTACCCCGTGGCCCTTGATCTTGCGCATAGCTTCCCATCGAAAAAACAGGAAAATTCATGTTCAGAATTTCGTTCGTGTCCCTTGAATATCCATTCACTACGGCGCCTGCTGCTTTTAATTTTTGCGCCCTGGTGCTCATTAGCCCGCCCCAAAGCGCATAATTGGGCGATGCGCCCGAACATATATACACCTCATTCTCTTTCAGGCTGTCCAAGGCTTCGAACATGATCCCGAAAGGTTTTTTCATGAGTGGATTATTGCTGTCCGCCACTTCTTCAAATACGTCGGCTTCCAGCACAGGCATCGCTCTACCGATCACTACAAAGCCCGTGTTTAGCGGTTTAATAGAAGGGGGGAGGAACTGATGCCGGAAGCCTGCCTTATCCAATACATCCCCCACCAGCGCGACAAATAATTCTTTCTTTGCCATGCTGAATAATTCTTCATCATTTTTCCAAATAGCCATCTCTCTTTATTATTATTGTGTTATTAGCTCTTTTATCCGGTGCGCTAACTCTCTTTGTTGCGCTTCATGAAGAGGCAGATAGGAAACGTCATTTTTGTGCGTATTGTCATTTTCTACAATGATAAGGCCGGCTTCTTCGTCCATGGCGATATTATGCCAACAGCCTTTGGGCACATTGTAAATTTGTCCCTGTTCCATTTTCACTAATTCATAAGCCAAAGGTTCAGCGCCGGGTTTCCCTGCTATAAGGATAGCCGTCCCCTTTAGCAGGATAAAGACCTCGTCGGTTTTGTTATGCACTTCTAATTTGTCTATCTCGTTCATCCCATGCCCGGATAGATAGTTAAGTATGGCGACCTGCCAGCCTTCACGAATCAGTACAGGATTATATCCGACGCCATTATACATATATTTTTTAATACTATTCATAGTTATTTTAATGTTTTATTCGGATGGAACAATAAAGAATATAGACAAGTGCACAAAGCGGTATAACTAAACTGACTTGCTGTGTTGATACATCTGCCAGAATACCCATTAGCGGAGGTATCAACGCGCCGCCTGAAACGCCCATAATCATGAACGAGGATATTTCGTCTGTGTATTCCGGCCGGTATTGTATGGCATTGGAGAAAGCAATGGCAAATACATTGGCGCAACTCAGCCCTATGACAAACAAGCTGCACAGCAACACCGTTGTGGAGGATGCCAAAAGAAAAGTAATGAGACTCAGGATACCGATGCTCACGGAAATAATAAAAAATTTGCGCACAGATACTTTGGCAAGTAATATGGCTCCGCCGAATGTCCCTATTGTCCTGGCTATATAGTAGAGCGTGCAGGCGTAGCCTCCTGTTTGAAGAGAAAGGGCATGATGCGCTTCCAAATATTTTGGCACGGTGGTGATCAAGCCGATTTCGAAACCAACAATCAACACAATGACTGAAAATAGCATCAATATATGTTTGTCTTTTATTAACCGCAGCACAGCGCGTCCCCAGTTATCGGAAACCGCGATTTTCTCTTCGTGAATAGGCACTGCTATTAGCCAAACAAATGATAATGCCGTAACACCTGCGTAAATAGGGAAAATGGCGCTCCACCCGCCCAGGCTTGCCGCTGCAAATCCCACAATGACCGGCCCCAGAGCCGACGATATGGCTTTTATGAATTGTCCCAAGGTGAGCATGCTTGCTAATCTCTCCGGGTGACAGACGTTTGTTACCAACGGATTGAGTGATACTTGCAGGATAGTGTTGCCTATGCCCAATAAAGCAAATGCCATGAGCACGGCAGGGAACGAATAATCAAGTAAAGGAATTAACATCCCGGTTATTGTGAGCACGGCGCTGACAAGCACCGTGTTTTTTCGTCCTATCCGTTTCATCATAACGCCTACAGGCAATGAACATATTGCAAACCAAAGGAAGACAAGCATGGGTAACAGGTTTGCCATACTGTCATTGAGCGTAAAATCTTTCTTGACATAGCTAACGGATATACCTACAACGTCCACAAATCCCATGATAAAGAAACTGAAAAGAACAGGTAACAGTTTCAGTATTGAATGTGCTGATTTATTTTCCATAATTTACTTCGATGTTCTATACTTCTTCATTCGTAAATCAGTTTATACGTTTCAATTGCATATTTATCCAACACCATTTGCGTCACAGTTTCCATCTCTTCTTCAATCAGGTTGGTTTTTACAATCCGTTTCGGCTTTTTGTAAAATACCGGATGAAGTTCCTGCTGATGTGGAGATAAATTATACAGGCGGACAATCAGGTTGTCGTCATCTTCGCATTTTTTGATGGCAGACACGACTACATTTTCATTGCCGATGTCAAAAAAGCTGCCGGATACAGGTAAATTTGCTGTCGCGTATGTATTGGGCGCAAAAACAGCCTGTAAAATTGCGTTGGAACCGGTTCCAAATCGGAAAGTTTGCGTCTGTTCTACCGGATGCGAACTCAACGAGAAGTGAAAGAAATGATCTCCGTATTGCAGGTATTCGTTTCCTTCCCAATGACAGCTTTTTCGGGACGCAAGCAACACCGGCTGAATAACGGGATTCGAGCTGGAATTGCCGACAGGGTCAATATAGTCGACTACAGCCACCGAAGAGCTGAGCGTGACACCGAAGTGTTCCCCGGAAACATTGATCCAGTTGGATATGCTGCGCGGATGTTGCTCACTGTTAGGCACATTGTATCTTTCCCCTGCCGCCCCCGGCATTTCGTCCTCGCCGATGCGCACCACACCGTACGGAACTTCGTAGCTTACTTTTCCCCCACCGGCACGGACGGGAAGCATCATGCGGTATTCCCTGTAAAGAATACCTTCCCAGTTAAGAATCGCAATATCAAAATCGATTTTCTTGACCTGGTGGTAAACTGTAACCGTTTGTTCCACGACCGCATGGCGTATCGGGCTGCGATATGAAAATGAAGTGTACACATCGCCGTTTTCCTTTATGTTCCATCGGGGAAAATGGCTGGATACTTTATCGAATCCTTCCATAGAGGGCTGCTGAATGGCGTCAAATCCTCCGGCGCCATTGCCTTCCGATTTCATGGTAACGACCTCCCCACCCAGAAAATTTTCGGTATCAAGCAACGCTATTCCCAACTCCCTGTCCTCTATTTGCCGGATACCTCCGCTCGCAAAAGTCAATTTATAAAATGCATTTTCAAATGTATCGCCCTGCAACCCGGCAGATGTTGTTTTTGGGGTTTTGTCGGGATTCAGATAAAAAGTAGTGTAGCCCAGTGGAGGCGCATCTTTCGCTACAAAACAAAGCGTAGCGGAGGCAATGCTTCCGTCGTCATGAAAAACCGTATTCGATAGCTGACCGGGCAATGTATTTCCCCGGCAGTCTGTTACTGTTAGATTCGCGGCATAACCTTTTTTCAGTTGCAAAGGTATTTTCACAGGGTCGTTCCTCTGCCACGACAACGTATTGAATACGACCACCGGAATGCCGGCAGCATGGTTCACGCGTATTTGTGATGCCAGTGCATGGAGTTCCGCATTCAAAACGGCGCCGGCTTCACCCAGTGCATACTCGTATTTTCGGAGGAAAGAGTTGTCCGTAATGTCTCCGTTTTTACCTCCCCATCCATGGTCGGGATAAATTTTCGACATCCATGCCTCGGACAGTCTTTTCCAGGGATAATGCATGAAACTGCCCTCGACCAGTGCATTAAACGAAGCTATTTTTTCGGCGGCAGGCAGGAGAATATCGCCTTTACGACTTGCCGTGATTGCCTGTTCGTGCGAAGGACCGTGAATGTAGAGCCATACATCGGGACGTTCTCCTTTGATTGAAGGAAGACCGGACGTGGATTTGTCCAGTGCGCTAAAAAAATCGTCGGCCGTAGCATGCACGAACTTTGGAAGACCGACTTTTATTTTTTTTCCGTTTGCATTTTGTATATGCGTGATACTGTTCCATTTTTCCGTAAAGGGACGGCAGTTTGCCACCGGCTTCTGGTCCCATATAAACTCATAATTGAGCATTGCAGGCATTACGGCTTTTGCTCCGGGAATATTGTTGTATTTTGAATACCAGTCGACGGACTCTTTGCCGAGTTCCTTTATGGCAGATGAATCTTCCATTTTCAATACATCATAGAAATAAATATAGTGCCCCGGAGAATACGTGCGAACTTTCGAGCCGTCGGGAGCTTCCCAGTAGAAAAGACCCCGTTTGTGACGACTGATGACCAGATTGTCCACTCCGGCTTTTTTCATGATTTGAGGCATTTGCAACGTGCGTCCCGGGACGTCCACATTAAAATAGGACTGTGTTTTGTATCCGTCAAATGTATTTTTCAGCCATCGGTTTCCCAGGTAAAACTGACGGGACAAAGATTCTCCGGAATACATATCCTCATACGGTTGAACGTAAGTCGCACCGATGCAAATACGTCCTTCTTTCAAGTACTTGTCCAGAATTTCCTTTTTATCCGGGTGCCGGTGAAGATATTCCATCACGATGGAAGTCTGTTCAATATCCATCCTGAAGCCGGGTTCTTTTTCCAGTCGTTCAATAAAGGGTGTCAACCATAAGGTATCGCGATTAATCGTACAGGCTTCGATGTGGTCCAGCCATCCCAAATCCTGATGGGTGGTAGTGAACAAAAATATGTTCCCGTTTTTCAGTTGCGAGTCCGATATTTTCTTCAATAACTCATACGAATCATTGTCACAGGTATATATCCCGTTTTTCAATTGTGCATGACTTGTGAAAAACAGAAGCGAAAAACCGATAGATAAAAAAAACGTCTTCATTTAAATATAATTATAAGTTTGGTTTTATGTAAACCGGAGGTATCCGCGGATACCTCCGGTTCAAGGTTCATCCTGTCACTAATACCCCGAATTTTGTATCAATTGGGGATTTGTCTGCATTTCGCGCAACGGAATCGGGAAAAGCAACTGCTTCTCCGTCAACCTGAATGCACCGTCTCCGTAAGGGAAAGTATAACCGGTAAAATCCGTAAATCTTTTGGTTTTCAGATCAAATACTTTCCTTGTCCTTACCATGTCGAACCAGGTTTGGTTTTCGAAACACAATTCCCAGTAACGTTCTTTCCATACGGCCTCCCTGAAATCGTTCTGGGAAGCGAAGTCCGCCGATGCGGAAACTTTCAGTCCGGCCCTTGCACGCACCCTGTTATAGCAGTCCAGCGCCAGCGCATTTGGCGAACCGTCCGCTTCATTTTGGGCTTCGGCGTAAAGAAGCAGCATGTCGGCATAACGCAGATTGGGATAGTTCTGGGCACCCTTCAAGTCAATCATCGCATCATCGTCAAAGAACTTGTAGACATGTGCGGGAAAGTAAACCGTCACGTCCGGATCCTCCCAATTGGGATAATTGGTAAAGAAAAATCCTTTTTCCTGTATGCGCAAGTCTTGCGGATCAAATGTTCGGATAAACGACGAATCGGGATAGAAACATCCGTATTCGTTTGAATATCCGCTGATTCTCGAATAGCGCGGCAGAAGCCACGCATGAATCTGATGTTCGGCTATTCCTACGGCAAACTGGGTTTGAAAGATGTGTTCCGTCTGATTTCCTTTTTTTCGGTCGCGGAGATCGTCGATGGAAGGAAACAGGCTGTACCAGTTGCTGTTGATTACCTCAGCCGCCTTTTCCGCCGCTCTGGCATACATTTCCTTTTTCTGCAGCGGATAGCCTGCCATGGTCAGATAGACTTTGGCCAGCAGCGACTTGACAGCCCCTTTGGTTACCTTTCCCGATGTGGAAGTATTGGGCAGGGCGGTTTTTTCCGCTTCGAGCAAATCGGATACGATTTGGTCGTACACCGCTGCTGCCGGATCGCGGGGCACATTGACCGTTTCCGCCGATTCAGTCGGCTCAGTGCGCAGCGGAATGTCGCCATACATCTGAACCAGCATAAAATAGTACCAGGCGCGCAAAAAATAAACTTCGCCCATGTAATGCGACTGCGTGTCGCTGCTCACGTCCGGTATGCCGGGAAGTTTGGACAATGCGATGTTGCAGTTTTCAATCCCCTGGTAATAGGACTGCCACCAGTCCTGGGCATACAAATTGTTTGAACTGGCATTCGTTTCGCGAAATTCAGCGTTGTAAGACGCCTGGCCAATAGACGTCAGACACATTCCCGTTGCAAATTCGAGCATGAAGAAAGGGCTTTCGCCATAAGTGGCAACAAGCCTGTACGGATTCCTCAACAAAGCGTAGCAGGCGGAAACGGCCTGCTGTGCATGTTCCGGTTTCGTATAAAAAGTTTCGCTGCTGAAAAATGTTTTGGGTTTGACATCCAGATAATCTTCGCAGCCGGACAAAATCATCAATGTGATGATACCTATCGAAACAACTATTCTATTTTTCATAATTGAAATCATTATTTGTTACTGAATTGTTAAAAGACAATATTTGCACCTATATTGAATGTCCTGGGTTTGGGATAGTTGAAAAATTCAACACCCTGAGCGAATGTATCGCCGTACGTAGTGGTTTCCGGATCATAACCTCCGTATTGGGTGATCAGGAAAAAGTTCTGCGCGTTTACATACAGCCTCAGTTTTTCCAGCGTAAGTTTTTTCAGCCAGCTTCCACTGAAGGTATATCCCAACACAAGGTTGCTGCCGCGGATAAAGGAACCGTCTTCGATGTAATGGTCGTTCAGCTTCAGTTCGGAACCGTCCTGCGACTCCACCCTTACGCCGGCAATCATGGTGTTTTGATTGTCCGGCCGCCAGGCATCCAAAACAGTCGTAAATGAATTGGAAAGCGTCTGGCGGTCTTCCGCCGTGGAATAGTCCAGCCGCATGATGTCATTCCCCTGACGGAAAGCGATGTCGAATGCCAAATCAAAGTTTTTATACCGCAGGGAAGAATTCAGGTTTCCGTCTAATTTGGGCAATCCGTTTCCGATAATTCTCCGGTCGTTCGAATCGATTTTACTGTCATTATTCAAATCTGCCCATTTCAAATCGCCCGGTTTCTTTCCGTATCTTGCGGCTTCGGCTTCTTCCGCCGTACCCCAGGTTCCCAGCCTGACATATCCTACATACGAATTGACGGCTTCGCCCACCCGGAGGATATTGGTTGCATCCAGGAAGTAAGGCCCCATGTAGATATCTTCGTCGTTTTCACCCAGTTTCAGGATTTTATTCCGGTTGGACGAAAGTACCAGATTTACATCCCATGTCAAATCCCTTGTTTGCACAATTCCGGCATTGACTGTTAGTTCAATGCCCTTGTTTTCCAGGTTGCCGATGTTTTTCATGGCGCTCGTATAGCCCGACGTGGCGGCCAGGGGTGCATTCAGCAACAGGTCAACCGTTTTTTTGTAGTACCAGTCAAGCGAAACATTCAGGCGGTTGTGGATGATTCCCACATCGACTCCCACGTCGAACTGTCCCGTCTTTTCCCATCTCAGGTCTGCATTGGGAATACGCCCCAATCCGATTCCGTTGTAACGAGTTCCATCAAAAACAGCCGTATAAGAACTTGTGGAAGACAGCGCCTGGAAGTTGGGAATCGCATCGTTGCCGGTAAAGCCGTAGCTTGTCCTCAGTTTCAAATTGGAAATAAAAGACTGCGATTTCATAAACTCCTCTTCAGACATGCGCCAGGCCAGCGCGCCCGAAGGGAAAAAGGCATACTTGTGATTCACACCGAAGCGGGAAGAGCCGTCGACACGTGCCGTTACGGTAGCAAGGTAACGATTGTTATACACATAGTTGACGCGCCCGAAATACGAATTCATCCGCCACTCGTCCCAATCGGAACTGCTCGGACGCGGATTGCTCCCTGCGCCCAAATTGTTCCACTGAAAGAAGTCATCGGCAAAGCTATACGATGCAGCCGAAACGCTTTCGTAATTATTCTGATTCCAGCTGGCTCCGGCCATCGCGTTGAGACTGTGCACCTCGTCAAATATCCGGTTATAGGTCAAATAATTTTCGTTTTGGAGATAAATATTGCGATTCGCCTGAATATCTGCTCTTCCCTGCTGATCTTTAGACCTGAGCCTTACATCTCTTCCGGAGTAGTGATTGTATTTATACCAGCTAATTTGACTGGATAAGGAAGATTTCAATTCCAGGCCTTTAGCCAAAGTCAAAGTGATATTAAAATCACCCAGTCCTTTTGTCTCTGTAGTTTCAATAGTCAGAGATTTCAGAAGCTTTACGGGGCTTTCGGCGCCTTCCGTTCCCAGATGTTGCGCATTGGATCCGTAGGTTCCGTCCGCATTATACAGCGGGATGATGGGAAGCGCTTCGATCAACATGCGGGTTGCATTCAATCCTCCGACCGTACCTTCCTGCACGTTGTTTTTTAACGAATGAAGGATGGCCAGGCTCATGTCTACTTTAAACCATTTGTTTACGGTGATGGAATTGGTCAGCTTTGCCGTGTACTTCTTGTAATAGCTCTCCAGCATGATGCCGTCGTTATCATCATATCCCAGCGACAGCGAAGAAGCCAGCTTGTCCGTTCCACCGGAAACAGAAAGGGCGTGATTCGTAGCCAAAGCGGTTTGCAGTGCTTCGTCCTGCCAGTCGGTGTCGTATTTGGGCGTTCCGTCGGGATTGAACAGATCCGGTTCCAACTGCCCGTAGTCGGGCATGGCACGCCCTTCCTTCCATGCCCATGCCTGCCGCTCCATTTCCATGTACTGTGCGGAATTGAGCAATTTAATTTTTCGCTCGGGAGGCAGATAGCCGATGCCGACACTCCCGTTGTAAATCACCCTCGCCGCACCCGATTTTCCTCTTTTCGTGGTTACCAGTATGACGCCATTTGCTCCGCGCGCACCATAAATGGCAGTAGACGATGCATCTTTCAACACGTCCACCGATTCGATGTCGGCCGTATTCAACATACTGAAGTCGGCGCCGATTACGCCGTCCACTACAAACAGCGGATTGTTGGTTGCATTGATGGAGTTGTAGCCTCGAATATTTACCTTGAAAGAGCCGCCCGGAATACCCGTATTGTTGTTAACCGTGAAACCGGCCACTTTCCCCTGTAACGCACCCAACGGATTGGTTGACGTTTTCTCAAGAATTTTTTCCGAAGACACATTGGCCACCGAACCCGTCAAGTCCGACTTTCGTATGGAGCCATACCCAATCACTACAATTTCCTCCAACACCTGCGTATCTTCTAATAGCCTAATTACAAGGGAATTGCCCCCCCCCCAGTTGCGGTTAACACGCTGATTTCCTGCGTGATATAACCGATATACGACACTTGCAGCGTCGCGTTCTCCCTGACGGACAGCGAGAATTTCCCGTCCACGTCCGTCACCGTACCATTGGTGGTGCCTCTTTCCACCACATTCACACCGATGACCGGTTCGTCATTGACGTCGATCACCGTACCGCTTATCCGTCGCTGCGCAAGCACAGTCAACGAACAGCAACAAAGAATACACAGCATAAACAGCCGCTTCTGCCATGTATTCCGCTTTCTGAAAAACTTTAATTTCATCATGGTTACTTTAAACATTTAAATTAATACATCTTGTAAAAACATTCTCAATCTATTTAATCGGTTAAATTATTTTTTCTGTTTCCTCTGGCATCAACCTGAATTTCATCTGCAATAAATTTACCGGTTAAGTTTTCTTTTTAAAAAACACATCAGCCAAAATTCATAACTGCAGGCAACACCATTTTGGCTTTCACAGTCTCACTGCCGGCGCTTTCCAGTTCATTCACCAGAATACGCACCGCCTGCTGTCCGATTTCACGTACCGGCTGTTCGGCAATATGCATCTTCGGCGCCAGGATTTCGAAACTCGGCATGGTATGCAGACAGGCCAGTCCGATTTTCTCCGTAATATCAATCTCATGCCGGTAGAAATACCTCAATGCTTCCATCGCCAGATAATGAGTTGCAAAATAAAACCCGTCTACTTCGGGAATCTCCCTGAATATATTCTCCAGCACACGGATAATATCTGTCTCGTATTCACTCCGTTTCACTTCTCCGTACAGTGCCGGTATCACCGGTAAACCGGCTTCCGACAACGCCCGCCTGTATCCGTCGCGCCGCAGGTTCATCACTAAAAGATGCGTATCCGAGGTAATTATTGCAATCTTTTTTCGGCCTTCCCCGACAAGACGGTCTACAAGCCTGCGGCTGCTTTCTTTATTGTCGAGAATGACATAATTGGTATCCAGTTCGGGAAAATACCGGTCTATCAGCACAAACGGATACTTTTCTTCAATCATGATGTCCAATTCTTCCCTGGAATGTTTCGTCGGAGCAATAATCAACCCGTCCACCCGCTTTGACTTCAACATCCGTATGAGTTTACTTTCGCGTTCGGAATCGGCCTCCGAACTGCAAAAAGTCAGCGAATAGTTGTATTTCTCAGCCTCCACCTCGACTTCCCGGGCGATGTGCGCATAAAATTCGTCGTTGATAGATGGTATGACCAGTCCCAGCGTATAGCTGCTCCCGTTGGTCAGACTTCTGGCGAGCAGGTTCGGCTGATAATTGACCTTCTTTGCATACGCCAGAATCTTCTCCTGCGTGGACAAACTGATTTTCCGTCTGTCGCCCTGACCTGCCAGTACCCACGAAACTGTAGTCTTGGACACGTTCAACGCATTCGCTATATCCTTCATTGACAAATTCATTTACACATTAATTTTAATTCTCACATCACCTTTACCGGTAAAGTGCGCCACAAAGATATATATATTTTTTATCATACAAGCAAGATAACAAAGTTTAACTTTATTTATCAATTGAGCCTGTTGCAGTACATGTCCGCAGGGAACAATTATACCCCGCGCGGGGTTAATCTGTTCATTGATACATGCCGGGCATTCCTTTTCCGGTCTCTGTCCGGATACGTTAGCCTTCGTACAACTGCTCTCCGTCCGGATCATGTCGGGGACGGTAATTACGCTTCCTCATCGACAGGATACAGTCGGACAACCCTTCGGGCGCTTTTTCTTTTTTATAAAGATTCGGATTGCAGGGGGAGGCATAGATTCGTTTTTTCGCCGTCGGCGGTTTAGGAAAATGCAGACGAACCGCCCCTTCCCGCTTCGGATACGTACTGCCATAAAAACTGATGGGAGCCCGACATCACGTCGTTCTCCCACCATTCAACAATGCTTTCTATAAGGGACAACCCTGGGAGGGTCATCTATACAGGGCAACCGGTCATTAACCCTGTATGCTTTGTACAATTAAAAAATGTAACCCTTCATCATATCATATTACCTTACTAATTTCTCTGCAATATTACGATGTTTTTTCGAAGTAGAAAACATTATTATTTCAAAATATTTAAAATAAAAGTTATATCATGGGAAATGCGGTGATTAACAAAGCAAGTTGCTTTCTGATTTTATATGACTCTGCGGTGAATGACTTGGCGATAGTTACTTTTATAAATATTTTCTGGCAAAAAACGGCATTTGTTTATTGAAAAAATCAGATTCTATCAAAAAAATAGTTTAGTCGAAAAAAACGTAATGCGAAAAAAAACGGCTGAAAGCGAAAAATCGCGCAAAAAGAGGGTATTTTTCATTCTTCGGATGGCCAGTTTCCATTTTCCTTGATGAGACATACTAATTGCTCGACGGCTTCGGCCTCGGGTATGTTTTTTCGTATACATTCCTTCCCTTTGTAGAGGCTGATGCGTCCGTGTCCTGCGCCGACGTAGCCGTAATCGGCATCCGCCATTTCGCCAGGGCCGTTGACAATACACCCCATAATGGCTATTTTCAACCCTTTCAGGTGTGAAGTGGCGGCTTTTACGCGAGCGATGGTCATCTTCAGGTCATAAAGCGTACGGCCACAACCCGGACATGAGATGTATTCGGTTTTACTGATACGTGCACGCGTCGCCTGCAGGATGGCAAACATGTAACGTTCTGTTACTGTGGCATCCAAAGTGTCGGCACACAAGAAAATACCGTTGCCGGTGCCGTCTGTCAGCGCTGCGCCGAAGTCAGCGGCGGCTTTCAACTGGAGGTTTTCGGGATCGGTCTCGCGGTAATTCAGGCGGAGGATGACGGGCACATTGCAACCTGCTTCCTTCAGACGGAGTATCAATGCGCGTATTTCGGCGACGGGGTTGAGATGCCGGCTGTTGAAGACCATGACCGTCGCTTTGTCTCGCCTGAGCAGATCGAGCATGGCTGCATCAATATCTCTGTATTCCAGCTCGATAAATTTCGTGGCGGCCTGACATGCTTCTATTTTCGCTGCATCTTTCGCGTAGAAATACGGAAATGTATCCGGCCGGCTGTCAAAGCAATCCGCGTCGACAAGCAGCGGGGCGACCGGGCGAACAGTCGTCTCCGGCTTATTTCGCCCTGTATAAATAAAGTCCGGCGGTGTGCCGGCGGTCGAAACAGCGATTTCGTCGGGATGACGGCGAGATACGACCACCGGATGGTTTCGTTCTCCAATCCCCTGAACGGCGCGCGTCTCGCGGTGATAGTCCGCATCGGACGCGTACGTGTCGGGCGCATTGACCGGCTCATGATTTTCGCGCGTCAGGATGTAGTCGACCAGTTTTCGGGCGACGGGTATTTCAGCTTCGGGCGGTTCGCTCAACGACACGCGGATGGTGTCGCCAATGCCGTCTGCAAGCAGTGCCCCGATGCCGACGGCGCTTTTTATACGTCCGTCTTCGCTGTCGCCCGCTTCGGTTACGCCCAGATGCAGAGGATAATGCATGTCTTCCGCATCCATCGTCCGCACCAGCAGACGTACGGTTCGTATCATCACTGCCGTATTCGACGCCTTGACGGAGATTACCACATCGTCGAAATGCATCTCCCTGCAAATGTGCAGAAATTCCATGCACGAAGCAACCATGCCTTCGGGCGTATCGCCGTAACGGCTCATGATGCGGTCTGACAGCGAGCCGTGGTTTACGCCAATGCGGATGGCCGTTCCGTGCTTGCGGCATAGCTGCAGGAAAGGAACAAAACGTTCGCGTATTTTTTCAATTTCATTTGCGTATTCCGCGTCGGTACAGTCTATTTGACGGAACGATTTGGCTTTGTCTACGTAATTGCCCGGATTGATGCGGACTTTTTCGACGTTTGCGGCAGCCGTATCGGCGGCTTTGGGGTTGAAATGAATATCTGCCACTAAGGGCGTATCGTAACCTTTGCTGCGCAGCGCTTCCCGGACGGCGCCCAGATTGCGGGCTTCGCGTTCGCCCTGCGCCGTGAAGCGGACGTAGTCGGCTCCGGCTTCAATGATGCGGATGGCCTGTGCTACTGCCGCTTCCGTATTCATAGTCGAGACGTCGGCCATCGACTGGATACGGATGGGATTCCGTCCGCCCAAAGGTGTGCCGCCGATATGTACTTCTGTCGACCGGCGGCGTTGATAACGGATATTCAATTGGTTTTATATTTGAATGTCACTTTCGCCAGTTCTTCGTTGGCGTTGATTATCTTTTTCTTCAGGTCTTCCTTGCAGATGCGCAAACGTTCCTGCAGCGTTTCGTCGCCGAGCGCTAATATTTGTGCGGAGAGAATGGCGGCGTTCAGGGCGGCGTTGATGCCGACGGTAGCCACGGGTACGCCCGGAGGCATCTGTACGATGGCAAGCAGGGCATCCATGCCGTCGAGCGTCGAGTTGACAGGTACGCCGATGACGGGCAGCGTCGTCATGGAAGCAATCACTCCGCAAAGATGCGCCGCCATTCCAGCCGCGGCAATAATCACCTTGATACCCCGGTCTTTGGCCCCTTTGGCAAACCGTTCAACCTCTTCGGGCGTGCGGTGTGCCGAGAGCGCGTTCATTTCGAACGGAATTTTCATCTCGTCCAGAAAACGGGCTGCTTTTTCCATCACGGGAAGGTCTGACATGCTTCCCATGATGATGCTGACGATGGGTGTCATGGGTTTTTACCCGATGGTTTGTTGATAATCGGCGGCCGGGAGCAGCGTATCCAGTTCGGACAGGTCGGAAGGTTTTACCTTGATAATCCATCCTGCCTGATAAGGGTCTTCGTTGATGAGTTCCGGTTTACTTTCAAGTTCGGCATTGATGGCCAGCACTTCGCCCGAAACGGGCATGAACAGGTCGGACACTGTTTTTACTGCTTCAATCGTCCCGAACACATCTTCTCTGGCAAGCGTTTCGCCTTCGGTGGGGATGTCGACGAAAACGATTTCACCCAGTTCGCTCTGTGCATAATCAGTAATGCCGACGTATGCCGTTTCGCCTTCTACGCGTATCCATTCGTGGTCGCGAGTGTACCTTAAATTTGTTGGAAAGTTCATTTTATCAAGTTATTATAATGTTTTATTCAGTTTATACTTAAATCGGGTGCAAAGTTATAATACTTTTCTGAGCCGTGCAACCGGAATGCCCATTTGTTCGCGATATTTGGCTACTGTGCGCCGTGCAATGATGTATCCTTTTTCTTTCAACATGGCCGAAAGGACATCGTCGGTGAGGGGAGAGTGTTTGTCTTCCAAATCGATAAATTCTTTCATTATTTGTTTCACTTCGCGTGTGGAGATTTCTTCGCCACTTTCGTTTTGCGTCGATTCGGAGAAGAAGAATTTCAGGGGAAAGATGCCGAAGTTTGTTTGGACGTACTTGCTGTTGCTCACGCGCGAGATGGTGGAGATGTCGTATCCGGTATGCTTTGCCACGTCTTTGAGAATCATCGGGTGCAGGCGCGATTCGTCGCCGGTGAGGAAGAAATCTTTTTGGAGCATGATAATGGCCTGCATGGTGCGCTGCAATGTTTCCTGCCGTTGCTTGACGGAATCGATAAACCACCTGGCGGATTCGAGTTTCTGTTTGACGAACTGTATGGCTTCGCGCATCTCGGCGGTGCGATTGGCTTTGTTTTTCGCATAATCGCTGACCATGTTCAGGTATTCGCGGCTGATGTGCATGTCGGGGATGCCGCGCTGGTTCATGATGAGCGTCAGGTCGTCGTTGTTGGTTTCCACGATGAAGTCGGGCATTATCTGCACGGTCGTGTCGGAAATGTTTGCCATACTGTTGCCCGGTTTGGGGTTCAGTGCCGTGATTTCGTGAAGAATTTGTCTCATTTCATTTTCGTCGATGTTCAGACCTCTCCTGATTTTGTCAAAATGCTTCTTTGCGAATGCGTCGAAATGATCCTTCACTACGGTGATGGCCAGTTGGGTGCAGGACGTTTGCCGTTTTTTCTCCAGTTGCAGCAGCAAACATTCCTGCAGGTTGCGTGCACCTGTGCCTGCGGGGTCGAAGTCCTGAATGACGGTGAGTACGGACTGTACGTCGGCATCGGATACCTCTTCTCCGGCCTTGAAAATCAAGTCGTCCGTGATAGATGTCAAGCTGCGTCGCAGGTAGCCGTTGTCGTCGATGTTTCCGACGATATATTCGCCGATTTTCTTCTCGCGTTCCGACAGATTGCGCAGTCCGAGCTGTTCGAGCAAATAATCCTGCAGGGAAATCCCGCCCGAAAAGGGAATGTCTTCGCGACGGTCTTCCCGTTCGTGCATCTCGGCCAGTTTGTAGTAGGGAATATCGTCTTCCGTCATGTAGTCGCCAAGCGACAAATCCACTTCACTGTCTTCCACATAGCTGTTTTCGTCATCGCCCGGATCGTCTGCCTCGCTGCGTTCCGAAAGAAAATCGCTTCCTTCCTCCAGCACGGGATTTTCTTCCAGTTCCTGTTTGACGCGGTCTTCCATCTCGATGGCAGGAAGTTCAAGTAAACGAACGAATTGTATCTGCTGAGGCGAGAGCCGCAACTGTATTTTCTGCTGTAATTTTTGTTTAAACATCTATCATTACGCTTTATCTCGTTTTGCAAAGGTATGAAAAATTTCCGGTTCACCGGTAATGCGCCCCGTTCGAACACGGGAGATGTTTTTTATTTGTGGATGAAACCCTAAAAGAACACAAAACTGTCGATTTCGAACAGATCTTTTTCTTTGTTGCCTTCGAATCTTATCCACAAAGTTTCGACGCCGCTTTTTGGTTTGATTTCGCACGACAGTTCGGTCCAGTCGCAGTTTTCCGGAACGGTTATACTGCCGAAAGTGCTTGTCCAGGGTTTGTCGCCGGCGAGAACAATTTTACCGCCGGATTTCGACCGTACCCTCACTTTGAAACCTTGTAGTCCATTGCCGTAATCAAGATATTTCCATGCAGCGCGGTCGTTGTGGCGAATGGCGGACAGGATTTCGTTATCCGGATGTTTTTCGTCGCGAACGATTCGGACATTGCCCCACAGGAGACAAGCCCGGGCAGCATCGATCTGTTTACGCGCGTCGAAGGGATTACCTGCGCCCTGCGAAGTCATCGGAACTTCGGGGATACTTCCGTCGGGCAGGAACTCTATGGGTTCGACACAGGCTTTGCGCATGGATTGAGACCCGTGCGTCGAACGGTGGTAAAACACATACCAGCGGTTGCGGAACTCTGCGACAGAACCGTGATTGTTCCAACTTTCAGGGTCGCAACCGGCATTGTCGATTATCACGCCTCCATATTTGAACGGACCCAGCGGATGCGTGGCAGTCGAATAGCCGATACATGTTGCTCTGTCCTGCCGTCCGATGTGCGTGTAAACAAAATAATAGACGCCTGCGCGTTTGAATACAAAACCGCCTTCGTGGAAAAAGTGCGTCTGTTCGGTCACCAGATCGTCGATGACGGTAGCGGAATCAACAGTTTTCATATCGGGATTCAGCCGTGCGCCTTTTGCCGAAAACTGTCCCCAGTAATAATAAGCCTGTCCGTCGTCGTCCACAAAAACGGTTGGGTCGATACCGTGGACGCCTTCGATTTTCTGTCCGTTAACGAACCGTCCTTCCGGCTGTCCGGCTGTCGCCACGCCCTCGCTTCCGTCGGACATGCAGTAATACAGATAATACATTCCGTTGTGATACATCATGTCGGGAGCATACAGCATACGGTCGGAATACGGCACAGCGTCGCCCTCGCCCGCCGAAGCAAACGAATTGGGATGCAATGTCCAGTTCAGCAAATCGCCGGACGAAAGCACGTGATGACGTGTCGAGCAGTACTCGCCCGCGACCATGTCTAACGAACCGTAGATATATATTTTTCCATTTGCGTCCACCCGTGCTGTCGGGTCGGCGATATAAACACCCGGAGGAGAAACAGGATTTTGAGAAAACACCATATTGCCTGTCAGCAATATACATAAAAGAATTTTTAATTTGAACATACGCAAATCTGTTTTTTTATTAATAAATCGGATACAAAGATAATGCTTTTATTAAACATGTTCATTGACACACGAAACACTCCTGCCGAAAACTCTTGAATCTTTGAACTGCTAATCTTATGCACGAAACCAGGCCTCGCACAGTTCTATATCCCTCCGTGTAAGAAAATAATTACACAGAGTGCCACAGAGAAGGCACGAAAAACCACGGAGCATCCGGTTCCCGTCTTCCGCAATCGGATTCAGGAATGTTCCGTCAGGAGGCATTGGGTAGCGCGACAATTTGAACTGAATATCGACACAGTCGAATACGCCCTGTCATCCTCCCCGCAAATTTCAAAATCAAATTGAATTTGCAGGGAAGAAAACGGGAAAAGCTTCAAATTCAAAGTTGCGTTTTTAAAATTTGACTGTCCGGTCTCCTTCCCCAAAAGACGAAAATGTGGCCGTGACATTTTTGAGATACAGCACATTCGTATTGTCGTCGTCGACCGAATACATCGACTTTAATTCGGGATACTGGTCGAGCAGATACTGCTTGGCTTCCCGTCTGTTGTCTTCCGCAACGGTCGCTTCGATGCGAAGCCATTGACCCGCCGCCAAATCCAGCGCACAGATCTCAACTTTCGGGTTAGCTTTCATTTGTTTGGAGACTCTTTTTTTCTTTCCGGTCTGGATGTAAAGTTTGTTTTCAAAGATAGCTGCCGTACCGAAAGGACGAACTCTCGGCTGGTCGCCATCGGCCGTAGCAAGAAAATAAACTCCGCACTTCTTCAGAAAATCACATACTTCCTGTATTTCCTTCGAAGGTTGTTCCGACTCGTTGTTGATAAGATTCGACGCCGACGCATCCGTCAGACCGAAGACGGGCAGAAATACGAACAATAAACCAATTAATCTTTTCATTTGTATACTTTTTAGATGAAATCTGTTAATGCTGCAAAAATACAGTTTATTTTGTCATAACCGTCCAAATCTGCGACAAAAAATGTTTTGCACATATCGCAAAAAACGCATATATTTGCTTCCGATAATAACAATGACTGTTTGGTCGGACAAAAAACTGTTGTATGGAAAAATTAATTATTTATCAGGTTTTTCCGCGCATATTCGGGAACCGGGAAAAAGCGCGGCATAAGAACGGAAGCATTGCCGAAAACGGTGCAGGAAAATTCTCGTCCTTCACGCCGGAAGTGTTATCCGAAATCAGAAAAAACGGGTTCACGCACATCTGGTATACAGGCATCATCGAGCATGCCATGCAAACCGACTACTCTGCATACGGAATAGCAAAAGATCACAATGCCGTGGTAAAAGGAAAGGCCGGCTCACCATACGCCATCAAGGATTATTACGATGCAGATCCCGATCTTGCCGACTGTGTGCCCGAACGGATGAAGGAGTTTGAAGCGCTCATCCGACGGACGCACGAAGCCGGAATGAAAGTGATCATCGACTTCGTTCCCAATCACGTAGCGCGTCAATATCATTCGGACGCAAAGCCTGTGACCGTTCAGGATCTGGGCGAACAGGACAATGTCTTCAAAAATTTTGACCCGAACAACAACTTCTATTACCTTCCCGGCACGCTCGTGCTGCATTTCGGCGCCGAGCAGGAAGACTTCGAATACAGCGAATTTCCCGCCAGAGCGACGGGAAACGATTGCTTCAGTCCCTTCCCCGGACGTAACGACTGGTACGAAACCGTCAAACTGAATTACGGTATCGACTACATGCACGGACGAAAATGCCATTTCGATCCTCCTCCTTCCACATGGTTCAAAATGCTGGATATTCTGCTTTTCTGGGCTGAAAAAGGCGTCGACGGTTTCCGCTGCGACATGGCGGAAATGGTGCCCGTCGAATTTTGGAACTGGGCGATTCAACGGGTAAAGACGGAACGGGATGTCTGCTTTATCGCGGAGGTTTACAATCCGGCTCTCTACAGGGAATATATTCGCGAGGGGCATTTCGATTATCTGTATGACAAGGTCGGACTTTACGATACGTTGCGCGACGTGATTTGCGGCAGGAAGTGGGCTGATAAAATCACACAATGCTGGCAGGCAGTGGAAGATATTCGTCCGCACATGCTCGCTTTCCTCGAAAACCATGACGAACAGCGCATCGCGTCATCCTTCTTCGCCGGATATGCGCAGGCCGGATTTCCCGGCATGTTCGTTGCCGCTACGCTGGGCGTCAATCCCGTGATGGTATATTCCGGACAGGAACTGGGCGAGTCTGGAATGGATGACGAAGGATTCAGCGGATGCGACGGACGTACGACGATTTTCGACTACTGGAGTCTCGAATGTCTGCAAAACTGGCTGAACGGCGGCCGCTTGGACGGCAGTCTGCTTTCCGGGGAGCAAAAGTCGCTCTACCGGTCATACACCCAACTGCTGCGCCTTGCAGGAAGTGAACCGGCTATACGCCAGGGGGCGTTTTTCGACCTGATGTATGCCAATGTGCACAATCCGTTTTTCAACAGGCAATACATCTACGCCTTCCTGCGGAAGTATCGCGCCGACGTCGTGCTTGCCGTCGCAAACTTCGAACGCACGGCCGCGACCGTTCGCATACACATCCCGCCCGAAGCATTTACTGCACTCGGTTTCACGGACAACAGCGCAGCCGTACTGACAGACCTGTTTGCGGGCAAACAAACCGTCGGCACACTTACGGCCGCCTGTCCGTTCGAAATATCTGTCCCGCCACATTCGGGCAGACTGCTTCGCTTCAGATACGACGGTATCGAATGTGACTGCTCCGAACCGGAAATCGTCAGGGCACGGCACGATGAGCGGCCTTATTTGTCGAGCAATTTTATGTAGCAAGGCAATGCCTATACATAGATTAATAACTTTCGCGGTAAAAAGTTTTTGATACAATTGAGATAAAATTTCGATAAGTTTTGTACTTTTGCCGCGTTTTAAAATATATCCGAATGAGTGCACATACTCCTTTTTTAGTTTTTGCGGGAACAAACTCCCGCTATCTGGCGGAGAAAATCTGTATTTCTCTGCAATGTCCGTTGGGCCAGATGAATATACAGCGGTTTGCCGATGGAGAGTTTTCCGTTTCATATGAAGAATCGATACGGGGGAGAGACGTCTTCCTTGTGCAGTCCACTTTCCCCAATTCCGACAATCTGATGGAGTTGCTGCTAATGATTGACGCCGCAAAAAGGGCTTCGGCACATTCCATCATCGCCGTCATTCCCTACTTTGGCTGGGCGCGTCAAGACAGGAAAGACAAGCCGCGCGTGGCCATCGGGGCAAAACTGATTGCCGACCTGCTGGGCGTGGCGGGAATTAATCGCCTGATTACAATGGATCTGCATGCAGACCAGATACAGGGATTCTTTGATGTGCCGGTCGACCATTTATACGCCTCGACCGTCTTTCTCGAGTTTATCCGCTCAGTCTTTAAGATGAGCAACCTCGTGATAGCAACACCGGACGTCGGCGGGACGAAACGTGCCAGCAGCTATGCCAAGCATCTTGATCTGCCGATGGTGATATGCCACAAGACGCGCCCGCAGGCCAACGAAATAGCCGACATGCGAATTATCGGAGACGTAAAGAAGAAAGACGTACTGCTTGTGGACGACATCGTCGATACGGCCGGCACCATCACCAAAGCCGCTGACCTGATGCTGCAAAACGGCGCCAACTCGGTCAGGGCGATGGCAAGCCATGCCGTCATGTCCGACCCCGCTACTCTGCTTGTAGACCAGTCGGGACTTTCGGAAATTATCTTCACGGACTCCATCCCGTATACGAAGAAAAGCGAGAAAGTGACAATCCTCTCCATTGCCGACATGTTCGCCGAAGCCATCCGCCGCGTATGCCGCAATGAATCCATCAGTTCGCTTTATACGATAAAATAATAGTAAAAAGAAACATTATCATGGCATTAAAATTTATTACTGCAGAAGAAGCTGCATCCTGGGTACATCACAACGACAATGTGGGTTTCAGTGGATTTACACCTTCAGGATGTCCGAAAGACATCCCTTCAGCTATTGCGAAAAGGGCCGAGGAAGAGCATGCAAAAGGGAATCCGTTTCAGATAGGAATGTTTACCGGCGCGTCGACGGGCGACAGTCTGGATGGCGCGCTGTCGCGTGCAAAGGCGGTGAAGTTCCGCACGCCTTACCAGTCCAATAAAGACATGCGCGCGGCGCTGAATGCAAGGGAAGCAGCGTATTTCGACCTTCACCTGTCGGAACTGGCGCAAAATCTGCGCTACGGCTTCTTCGGGAAGGTGAATGTGGCTGTCATCGAAGCAGCCGACGTGTCGGAAGACGGCGAAATCGTGCTGACCGATGCGGTGGGAATCTCTCCGACGATCTGTCGCCTGGCAGACATCATCCTCGTGGAACTGAATCATTATCATCCGAAAGAAATCAGAGGGATGCACGACATTTATGAACCGGCAGACCCTCCGCTGCGCCGTGAGATACCTGTCTACACGCCGTCAGACCGCATCGGTTCGCCTGTTGTGAAAGTTGATCCGGCAAAAATCAAGGGCGTCGTGGAGACAAACAATCCGACGGAAAGCGGCAAGTTTGCCATGCTGGACGAGGTCACGCTGGCCATCGGCCGAAACGTGGCCTGCTTCCTGGTGGGCGAGATGAAGGCGGGACGCATCCCTCCCCAGTTCCTCCCGCTGCAGAGTGGCGTGGGCAACGTGGCAAACGCCGTGCTGGGCGCAATGGGTGCAAACAGGGAAGTGCCGGCGTTCAACGTCTATACCGAAGTCATACAGGACGCTGTCATCACGCTGATGCGGGAAGGACGCATCCGGTTCGCAAGCGGCTGCTCGCTGAGCGTAAGCGAAAACGTGCTGGCAGAGATATATTCCGACCTCGCCTTTTTCAAGGACAAACTTCTTCTTCGCCCCCAGGAGATTTCGAACAATCCGGAAGTGGCGCGTCGCATGGGGCTGATAGCCATCAATACGGCGCTCGAAGTAGATATCTTCGGCAATATCAACTCGACGCACGTGTCCGGTACGCGAATGATGAACGGGCTGGGCGGTTCGGGCGACTTTACACGCGCGGCATATTTGTCCATCTTCACGACGCCTTCGACGGCAAAGGATGGAAAGATCAGCGCCTTTGTGCCGATGGTGTCGCATCTTGACCACAGCGAACATTCGGTAAAAATCATTGTCAGCGAATATGGCGTGGCCGACATGCGCGGGAAATCGCCCGTGCAGCGCGCGTGCGAAATCATCGACAAGTGCGTGCATCCCGATTATCGTCCTCTGCTGAACGACTACCTGAACATGGGTATAAAAGGCCATACGCCGCAAAACCTGAAAGCCTGCTTTGCCTTCCACCGTGAACTGGCAGGGAGTGGGGACATGCACAATGTGGACTGGAGTGTTTACAATCGCTGAGATTTGTCGCGTGAAGGGAGATGGGCGGAAGTCGCCGCATCAGGCCGGCCGCCGCCTCTGTCGCAGTCCGAAACATCGTACAGTCATGAAGTCGTCATTGTTTTTCGTTCTGACGCTGGCCGGCAGTCTTTGCCTGCAAGCTGTTTTCGCTCAGGAAATCAAGATTCATTCGCACAACGACTATAACCGGCGTACGCCTTTTTATCAGGCGTATGCCCAACAGGTGGCGTCGATCGAGGCGGACATCTTCGCGACGAAGAAAGCGGACGAACTGCTGGTGGCGCACGACAGGAAAGACCTGCCGGAGGCGCCAACGCTGGACGAAGCATATATCCGTCCGCTGGTACGCCTCTACCGGCAAAACGGCGGCAGGGCATGGAAACAGTCCGACCGGACGCTCGTGCTGCTGGTCGATCTGAAAACGCCGGTCAGCCCGACGCTGGACAGGCTTGTGACCAAACTGCAGGCCAGCCCCGACGTATTTGATCCACAGGTCAATCCCTTCGCCGTGCGGGTTGTCATCTCGGGGAATGTGCCCGATGCCGAGGCATTTGCCTCCTGGCCGCCGTTTATCTTTTTCGACGGATCGCGAACGGATTATACGCCCCGGCAGTTAGAGAGAATATACATGATCAGCCTCAACCTGCGCAATTACACGAAATGGGACGGGGAGGGGAGCATGAGTGAAAAGGAACGCAACGACGTAGTCCGCATGATAGAGGCAGTGCACGCACTGGGCAAACCGATTCGCTTCTGGGGGACGCCCGACAGCCCGACGGCGTGGCGCACGTTTCACTCCCTCGGCGTAGACTATATCAATACCGATCGACCGGAAGCCTGCGCCGCGTTCTTTCGCGACAGCCTTGCCAGTCCGGGCGCTGCCGCATCCAAATTAGACTGCGTGCAGCATGAATTTGTGCATTGAGTGAGCCGTATAAGCCCGTCAGAAACCTGTAATCATCTTCCAAAACCGGCATTCCGACGAAGTTTGCACACACAAAAAAAAGTATCTTTGCGGAAATAAACGACGAAACGAAGATGAATCCACTGGCGTTAATAAGCAAATATTACGAGCCTGATTCGACAGTCAGGCGGATACTGGTTCAGCACAGCCGCGACGTGGCGGACAGGGCGCTGTCGATTGCCCGTGCACATCCGGCAATGCAACTCGACCTCGCATTTCTGGAAGAAGCCGCCATGCTGCACGACATCGGCATTTTCCTCTGCCATGCGCCCGATATTGACTGCCACGGCCGGTTTCCGTATATCTGTCACGGCTATCTGGGAGCGGAACTGATGCGCAGAGAAGGTTTTCCGCGTCATGCGCTGGTCTGCGAGCGGCATACCGGCACGGGGCTTTCGCTGGAAATGATTGACAAACGGCTTTTCCCCGTTCCCTTTCGCGACATGCAGCCGCAGTCGGTAGAAGAGCAGCTGATTTGCTTTGCCGACAAGTTTTTCAGCAAAACGAAACCGGGCAAAGAGAAGTCCGTGGACAAAGTCAGGCAGAGCCTGCACAAGTACGGAAACCGGGACGTCCGCCGCTTCGACGAGTGGTGTAAACGCTTTTTAGAGGAATAAATCGCGGCGGCTTCATTAATTTGTTTTATTTTTGCGGCGTGTAATTCAAACTGAAAGCATGTTTTCGAGACAAAAAGTCATGTCGGCAGCCGTCCTGCTTCTTTCCCTGTGGGGACTGATCCGCGTGCAGGCGCAGGATGCAAATCCGCCGGCAAGCAGCGGACTGTTTCCGGCCGTATCACAGATGCCGGCTGATACGCTGCGACATGCCGTGCCGGACACGACGGCCGTCGCCGATACCGTCCCGATAAGGAAAAGCTCGCTCGAAGCGCCGGTCGAATACAAGGCCAAGGACTCGATTGTGCTCACGGCCGACAACAAGGCGTATCTCTTCGGCGACGGCGACGTGAAATACCAGCAGATTCAACTGCAGTCCGAGCTGATACGGGTGAGCATGGACAGCAGCGCCGTCTTTGCCACATACGGAACGGATTCTACGGGCATTGAATTTGGCTTTCCGCTGTTCATCAACGGCGAGCAGCAGTTCGAATCCCGGACGATGCGCTACAATTTCAAGACGCGCAAAGCCTACGCCAGATCGGGACTCACGCAGCAGGGCGAAGGCTTCCTGATGGCGAGCGAGACGAAAAAGATGCCCGACAATTCCATGAACATGCACGACGGCATGTACACGACTTGCGACGAGCACGATCACCCGCATTTCTACATCAAACTCTCGAAATTCAAGGTGCGCCCGGGGAAAAACATCGTTTCCGGCCCCGTTTATTTAGTCATCGAAGACGTACCGCTGCCCGTCGGACTGCCCTTTGCCTTTTTCCCCTTCTCCAGCACCTACTCATCGGGCATCATCATGCCCACCTACGGCGACGAGATGCAGCAGGGATTCTTCCTGCGCGACGGAGGATATTATTTCGCACTGAGCGACTATGTCGATCTTGCACTCACGGGCGAAATCTACACCAAAGGCTCGTGGGGCATAAACGCCCGTTCGTCGTACCGCAAGCGCTACAAGTTTTCGGGCAACTTCGCCTTTTCGTACCAGGAGACCGTATGGGGCGAAAAAGGCTTCGACGACTATCAGAAATCCAAAGCCTTCAAGATTAACCTGACGCATACGCAGGATCCCAAAGCCAATCCGTACCGCACCATCTCGGCAAGCGTCAACCTCTCGACCAACCAGTACGACCGCAACCAGATCAAGGAACAGTACTCGCAGGCATCCACGGAAAACAACAAAGGCTCGAGCATCAGCATCAGCCAGCGCTTCCCGAACAGCCCGTTCAGCATGTCGGCCACCATGAACGTCAATACGCGCTCGCGAGATTCGTCCGTCTACGTTTCGCTTCCCAACCTGACCCTGACGCTGAGCCGCATCTTCCCCTTCAAACGCAAAAACGCCGTCGGACAGGAACGATGGTACGAAAAAATCTCCGCAAGCTACAACGGCAGCCTGCAAAACAGCATCACCGCCAAGGAAAAAGACCTGTTCAAGCAAAACCTTGTCCGCGACTGGAAAAACGCGATGGATCACAACATCCCCGTCAGCGCCACCTACACCGCCTTCGGATACCTGAACATCTCGCCCTCGTTCAGATACCACGAACGCTGGTACACGAACAAAGTCGTCCAGGAATACGACACGGCTCAGAGCCGCCTCGCGTCCGTCGACACGACGTATGGCTTTTACCGCGTCTACGACTACGGCGCATCCATTTCCGCCTCGACCACCATGTACGGCATGTTCAAACCCTGGCGCATTTTCGGTGACAGAGTACGGATGATTCGCCACCGCATGGAACCGTCCGTCTCGCTCAACTACGCGCCCGACTTCGGCGACCCGCGATACGGATTCTGGAAAAGTTACGAATACGTCGACCGCAACGGACAGACGGTGACAGGCACCTACTCGCCCTTCAACGGACAGCTCTACGGCGTCCCCGGACAAGGCGAACAGGGAAGCGTATCCTTCGGCCTCGACAACAACATCGAAGCCAAGATACGCTCGAGCCGCGACTCGACCGGCGAACGGAAAGTCTCCATAATCGACAATCTCTCGCTCGGCATCAGCTACAACATGGCCGCCCAGTCTTTCAAGTGGAGCGACTCGCGCGCCTCCATCCGCATGAAACTGTCCAAAAGCTACACGCTCAACCTCGCCGGCACCTTCGATACCTATCTCTACGACGAGAAGGGAACCCGCATCGACAAGCCCCGCTGGACGCAGCGCGGAAAAGGCTTCGGGCGGCTCAGAGGCACAAGCACAAGCTTCTCCTACACGTTCAACAACGACACGTTCAAAAAATGGTTCGGAGGAAAAGATTCGCAACCGGACACGCAGCGCACAGGCACTCCGGACGGGACAGGCGACGAAAACACAACTGGGCCACCCGAAGAACCCGCCGCAGCAGGTACACGACTGCGCGAACAGCGACGCAACACGTCGGGCGAATACGACGAAGACGGATACTACCTCGCCACTGTCCCGTGGAGCTTCTCGTTCAACTACAACCTCAGCATGGGCTACGGCGAATTCAATCCCGAAATACGGGAATACCGCTACCGCTTCACGCACGCACTCAGCTTCAACGGCAACATCCAGCCGACGAAGAAATGGAGCCTCAACTTCAACGCAACGTACGACTTCGACCAGAAAAAAATATCTTACATGACCTGCAACGTCACGCGCGACCTGCACTGCTTCCGCATGTCCGCAAGCATCATCCCCGTCGGATACCGCAAATCGTACATGTTCTCCATCGCCGTCAACTCGTCCCTCCTCAAAGACTTGAAATACCAGCAGAGCAGCAGCCTGCGCGCCGGACAAACCTGGTATTGAATATACCTTCGCCTGCCGAAAAATAAAGGAAGTTTTTCAGGATTCCGGTCTTTGTACTCAGCGTGGGGGCGCCTGCGCAACCTGTTCCACATAGACTTGCGCATTTTCAAAGCGTGTGATGAGTACGGCCGTTCCGCGCTCGATGAATCCGGATTCAGATATGCCGTCGTACAGCCGTCCGTCGACAAGTACCTTTCCCGACGGCCGCAACACCGTGTCCGCGACGCCTTCCTTTCCGACCAGATCCGCCAGCACGGGCGTGGCGACGGCATCTTTGAGGTCGGCCGATAGCGCCATACGGCTCAGGACGCCCTTTTTACCAATCCTGTCCGACATCCAGAGCATGGCCAGCGAACCGAATACAATGCCGGAGAGGACGATCATCGTGGCGCGACCCGTATCGACCGAATGCACGCCGGAGAAGTCGAAACGGATATTGTCGAGCAGGCACAGGAAAAACCCCGCAATCATCGCGACAATACCGCATACGCCCGTCACACCGAATCCCGGAATCACGAATATCTCAATCGCTATCAGCATCAGCCCGAACACGAAAAGCAGTATCTCCCAGTTCTCGGCCAGCCCCTCGATGTAGAGCGGCGAAAAGTACAGGGCAGCAGCGACAATGGAAGCCGCCAGCGGAAAACCGATGCCCGGCGACTGAAGCTCGAAGTAAATGCCGCCGATAATAAGCAAAATAAGTATGGACTGCACTACGGGATTCATCAGGAAGCCCTTCAAATCGTCTAACCACGAAGGCGTAAAACTCGTCAGCCGGTACGGTTCGTATCCCATCAGGCGGGTGACAACCTCGTCGACCGAATCGGCAATTCCGTCGCAAAATCCCCATTTGACCGCTTCGTCGGCGGTGAGCGTCAGCGTTCTGCCCGAATCCACAAGATGCGGGATGACGCTGCCCCGGTCTACCATAGCTTCCGCGATCTGCGGGTCGCGCCGCCAGCGATACGTCGTGTCCTGCCCGCTGACGATGGTATCTTGCCCGTGCGCCTCGGCAGTCGAACGCATCAGCGAACGCATGTACGACTGATACTTGTCGGGCAGCGCCTGGCCGGTCTCGTCGACAACGGTCGCCGCGCCGATATTGGCGCCTCTGCGCATGTAAATCCTTTTGCAGGCCAGCGATATGAGCGCTCCCGCCGAAGCGGCATTGTTATCGATGAACACATATACGGGGATCGGGCTGTACAGGATGGCCGTACGCATCGAATCGGCCGCATCCAGCAGCCCGCCATACGTGTTCAAATGTATCAGCACAGCGTCCGCACCCATCGTCTGCGCTTCGCTCAAACCCTTGCGGAGATAAATCTGCGAAGTCCTGTTTATCTCCTGCCTGATGTCTATCTTGTAGATGGAAGCAGGGCTATCCATTTGTTCGGCAGATGCTTTCACTGATATCCATCCGATAATCGGCATCAATGCAAGTGCCGCGATTCGTTTCATATACACCACTTTTTTCATACACAATTCCATAATTAAAATACAAAGCGCGGCAATTTACAAAAAATGTCGCTTCCACGAGCGAAAGCAGTCGAAAAAAATTTATTTCCCCAATCTTGAATCCTGAATTTCGAATTTCGAATCCTTTCCCCTTTGCCAAAATGTCAGTCCTTCCGTCAGATTTTTTTTCATCGTCGCGAAATAATGTCAGTCCTGTTTCCGCAGAATTTTTTTGGCACGAAATTCGCAGTATACTGGTGTGTAAATTTCAAAATCGAATATAAAAACATTAACAGCTTAACAACATTAGTAGTAACATTATTAAATTGATAGAAAGATGAAGATTAAACCGTTAGCAGACAGAGTGCTGGTAAAACCGGCCACTGCAGAAGAGAAGACATCAGGCGGAATTATTATTCCGGATTCGGCTAAGGAAAAGCCGCTGAAAGGAGAAGTTGTTGCCACAGGTAACGGAACCAAAGACGAAGAAATGGTCGTGAAAAGTGGCGACAAAGTGCTTTACGGCAAATATGCCGGTACCGAAATCGAGTGGGAAGACGAAACGTATCTAATCATGCGCCAGTCCGACATTTTAGCGATTATTTAAATGTATTAATTCCAAACAAATTAAAAACGTAAAATAACTATGGCAAAAGAAATCAAATTCAACATTGAAGCCCGCAACCTGTTGAAAAAAGGAGTAGACGAACTGGCGGACGCTGTCAAGGTGACATTAGGCCCGAAAGGTCGCAACGTGATTCTGGAAAAGAAATTCGGCGCGCCGCAAATCACCAAAGATGGTGTGACGGTCGCCAAGGAAATCGAACTGTCCTGCCCGTACGAAAACATGGGCGCCCAACTGGTAAAAGAAGTAGCCTCGAAAACGAACGACCATGCCGGCGACGGTACGACGACAGCAACCGTACTGGCGCAATCCATCATCGGCGTAGGATTGAAAAACGTTACCGCCGGCGCCAATCCGATGGACCTGAAGCGCGGAATCGACAAGGCCGTGGCTAAAGTGGTCGAAAACATCGCCGAGCAGGCAGAAGCCGTCGGCGACGACCTTGACAAAATAGAAAACGTAGCAAAAATTTCCTCCAATGGTGACGAAAGTATCGGCAAACTGATTGCCGAGGCCATGCAGAAGGTGAAAAAAGAAGGCGTCATCACGGTAGAAGAAGCCAAGGGAACGGATACGACCGTCGACGTAGTAGAAGGCATGCAGTTCGACCGCGGATACATCTCAGCCTATTTCGTCACCGATACGGAAAAAATGGAAGCGCAGTTCGAAAATCCGAACGTGCTGATCTACGAAAAGAAAATTTCCGTACTGAAAGAACTCCTCCCCATTCTGGAACAGGCCGTACAGTCCGGACGCCCGCTGCTTATCATTGCCGAAGACATTGACAGCGAAGCGCTCGCTACACTGGTTGTGAACCGTCTGCGCGCCGGTCTGAAAATCTGTGCCGTCAAGGCTCCCGGCTTCGGAGACCGCCGCAAGGCAATGCTCGAAGACATTGCTGTCCTGACGGGCGGAACGGTTATCACCGACGAGAAAGGCATGAAGCTTGAAGACGCGACGATGGACATGCTCGGCTCGGCCGAAAAAATCACCGTCAACAAAGACAACACCACCATCGTGAACGGCGCAGGCGACAAGGCTGCCATACAGGCGCGTATCGGTCAGATTAAGGCTCAAATCGAAACGACGACATCGGACTATGACAAGGAAAAACTGCAGGAGCGTCTGGCCAAACTGGCAGGCGGCGTGGCAGTGCTCTACGTAGGCGCTCCGTCGGAAATAGAAATGAAAGAAAAGAAAGATCGCGTGAACGATGCGCTGAGCGCAACCCGTGCAGCCATCGAAGAAGGTACGGTTCCGGGTGGCGGCGTGGCCTACATCCGTGCCATCGAAGCGCTGGAAGAACTGAAAGGCGAAAATGAAGACGAAACGACCGGTATCGAAATCGTCAAACGCGCCATTGAGGAACCGCTCCGCCAGATTGTAGTCAATGCAGGCAAGGAAGGCGCCGTCATCGTACAGAAAGTGAAGGAGGGCACGGCCGACTACGGCTACAACGCCCGCACCGACGTATACGAAAACCTCTGCAAGACGGGCGTAATCGATCCGGCCAAAGTGGCTCGCGTCGCACTGGAAAATGCAGCGTCCATTGCCGGCATGTTCCTGACAACCGAATGTGTGGTGGCCGAGAAGAAAGAAGAAACACCTGCAACTCCGATGAACCCGGGAATGGGTGGCGGAATGGGCGGCATGATGTAATCATTTTTCGTAACAATCAATTATTTACATTTCCCAAAAAGAGCAGTCTTGCGACTGCTCTTTTTTTTTGTGCAAAAATTCAAGGATTCAATAGTGCGGAAAGATGTTTCGTAAAAGCAGGATTTTTCGTTTCTTTGCAGGAAATCTGAAAATGAATATGGCAGAAGAACAGCAAATGGTGCTTCGCACCGAAGATTTGGTCAAGAAATACCGGGCAAGAACCGTAGTCAATCAGGTCTCTCTCCACGTAAGACAGGGAGAGATTGTCGGTTTGCTCGGGCCGAACGGAGCGGGTAAAACAACAACTTTCTACATGACCGTAGGATTAGTGAGACCTAACGAAGGGAAAATTTTCCTTAACGACACGGACATCACCACTTTTCCGGTCTACCAGCGAGCGCGCATCGGCATCGGCTATCTGGCGCAGGAAGCGTCGATCTTCAGAAAGATGACGGTCGAAGACAATCTTCGCGCCGTCCTTGAGATGACCGGCGAACCGGAAACCCGTCAAAAAGAGAAACTCGAAAGCCTGATAACGGAGTTCGGCCTGCAGAAAGTGCGCAGGAATCTTGGCGACCGTCTCTCGGGCGGCGAGCGGCGGCGCGCCGAAATCGCGCGGTGCCTGGCCATCAGCCCCAAATTCATCATGCTCGACGAACCGTTTGCCGGCGTCGATCCCATTGCCGTTCAGGATATTCAAACGATTGTCGCCCAGCTGAAACACAAAAATATCGGCATACTGATTACCGACCATAACGTGCACGAAACGTTGAGCATCACAGACCGTGCATATCTGCTTTTCGAAGGGAAAGTCCTGTTTCAGGGAACGGCCGAAGAACTTGCAGCCAACGAAATTGTCCGCGAAAAATATCTCGGACGCAATTTTGAACTGCGGAAAAAGATACTTTGACAATTCATGACGCTAAACAGCCGGAACGACCCGCGCATCGACGAAATCGCAAATTGAAATTATTAATTTATACCATTTTACTATGTACAAAACAACATTTATATTATTATTACTGCTTGTATTCAGTGGAGTTGTGACGGCGCAGACCGTTTCGGTTGCCGATTTCGGGTTGAAGCCCGACACGCATGAAAATGCAGTTCCATACGTCAGAGAAGCGCTGGAACATTGCAGGAAAAACGGCGTTTCGACGTTGACGTTTCCCAAAGGTCGATACGATTTCTGGCCTCACCACTGCATCGAACGCGACTATTTCGAATCGAACACATCCGACATCAATCCGAAACGCCTGGCTATCCTTGTCGAACATTTCGACGGGTTGACCATCGACGGTAACGGCTCGGATTTCGTGTTTCACGACCGGATGCAACCTTTCACAGTCGATAGCAGCAACAATATTGCTATCAAAAACCTCACTATTGACTGGGACATCCCCCTCACGGCGCAGGCAACCGTCATCCAAACGACCGGCGGATACATCGACTTGCAAATCAACGCTTACGAATCGCCGTACATCATCGAAAACGACCGGTTGGTCTTTGTCGGCGAAGGCTGGAAAAGCGCGTGGGGCGGGACAATGGAGTTCGACCGTGACAAACGTATTGTCGTTCCGCAAACCGGCGACCCGGGCTGTATCCGTGCCGACGGCGGACTTCGCGCCGAAGAACTGTCGAAAGGCACAGTGCGTATTCATGGAAAATACAAACGCGCTCCCGCCGCCGGCAACCTGCTGGTATTGCGTCACAGCGAACGCGACCATGCCGGGATATTCATCGTGGACAGCCGGAACGTCGCCCTCGAAAATATCGACGTCTATCATTGTGCCGGTCTCGGCATCCTCGCCCAGTACTCCGAAAATCTTTCGTTTACTAACGTCAACAACATCCCCAACGAAAAGAAAGGACGTATCCTTGCCGGTCACGACGACGGTTTCCAGATTTCGAACTGCAGGGGCGACGTGACGGTGAACAACTGCACTTTCCACGCCCTCATGGACGACCCCATCAACGTGCACGGGACTTCGGTGCGCATCATCGAACGCGTGGACGACTACACGCTGCGTTGCCGTTTCATGCACCATCAAAGCAGCGGAATGACCTGGGCGCGGGCAGGCGAATCGGTCGGGTTTATCGACAATCGCAACATGCAGACCGTCGCAACCGGTACGGTGAAATCGTACCGCCGTGAGACAAAAGACGATTTCGAAGTGGTGTTTACTCAGCCCGTTCCCAAACAGATGACGGCTGAATATGCGCTCGAAAATCTTACGTGGACGTGTAACTTTTCGGTCACCGATTCGCATTTCAAGAGTTGCCGGGCGAGGGGATTGCTGGTTTCGACGCCCGGAAAGGTTGTGATATCCGATAATGTGTTCGAATCGAGCGGGTCGGCGATACTCATTGCCGGCGACGCAAACGGATGGTTCGAATCGGGCGCCGTAAAGGACGTGACGATTACCCGTAACACCTTCAAGTCGCCCTGCATGACTTCGATGTATCAATTTTGCGAAGGTGTAATCAGCATCTATCCGATCATCCCGCAGAAAGACGCCGCAAAGCCCTTTCACCGCAACATCGTCATCACCGGCAACAGTTTCGAACTCTACGATTATCCCATTCTGTATGCGCTTTCGGTGGACGGCGTCGAATTTTCGGGTAACCGGCTTGTCCGCAGCAACGATTTCGAACCGTTTCATCACCGCAAACACGGATTGACTTTCGAATATTGCAAACGTATTACCGTCAAGGATAACACCGTCGAGGGCGAAGTTCTCGGCAATACAATCAAATTAGTGGAAACGCCGGCAAAAGAATGTAAAACAGACAGAAAATCGTTTTTTAAAATCGTTCGGTAACTGTTCGTGTGAGCAGATTTTTTTAGGACTGTCTCAAAAACTCCCGTCACTGCGGCACCACTGCAAGCGAAAACATGCTGATACGTATGTCCGGTATCGCCGCCGTAAGCGCATCGATGCAGGCGATGGATGTTGCGCCGGTGGTGATGACGTCGTCAATCAGCAGGATATGCTTGCCTGCGCAGGTATGGGCGTCTTTTACGCCAAATACATTCTCGGTATTCAAATGTCTGTCGTAAAGTGATTTGCGGGTTTGAGACGTGGTGTAGACCTTGCGATGGAGCACATCGTTGCGGACAGGAAGTCGATAGACGGCCGCCATGCCGTGCGCAATCCAGTAAGACTGGTTGTAACCTCTCTGCCGTTCTTTTTTTGGATGAAGCGGGACGGGAATCAGGAAGTCGATATCTCGAAACAGTCCGTCGGTGTTCATTCCCAGAGAAGCGATTCTCCCCAGATATTTGGCTAAACTACTGTTGTCATGATACTTGAATTTATGAATCAGTCTCTGGGCGACGCCATCCTTTTCATATAACAGGAATGCCGCTACTTCCCGAATCTGCGGAATACCTGCATACAGTTTCAGCATGGGATTTTCGGGGAGTCTGTGATAACGGGCGTAAGGCAGATCGCACAGGCAGTGCAGGCATATATGTTGTTCGGTGTCTATCAGTTGCCTCCTGCAAATCAAACACAGGGAAGGATAGAGCAACTTCAGTAAATCATTCAACTTCGTCCGTATCATAATCGTTTTTAAATAAAGGTTTAATGCACTGAATGACTAATTGACTCTCGAAACCCCTCCCCACAGCGAAGCGATAAAGTCTGCAGAATACGTCCCGTTCCGAATCGCCTTTGAGAGAGCGTTTTCTGTTTTTCATCAAATCGAACAGTGAGGAGAGATACGCCTCTTCGTCAATTTCGTCGAGAGCGGCGGAAATCAATTCGTCGGGGATTTTTTTTCGCTGCAATTCATAACGGATACGTATACGTCCCCAGCGATTGAACCTGAACTTATCGTTCACAAAACTGCGACAGAAACGGGCTTCGTCGATAAAACCCTCTTTCAGCAGGCGTTCGATGATGCGTTTTTCCATTTCCTTCGTGGCGCCCGCTGCGACGAATTTTTTGCTCACATCGCTGATGCAACGTTCACAGATCGAACAGTACGATGCCATCGAATGTAACAGTTTTATTTCGTCTATCTGTTTCATTTTCTCGCTTTTGTTATTCGTTCCTTACCGGACAGGTCGCGAATGGATTCGACGTCGCGATATCCTTTTTCGCACAACATCTTGACGACGGCGTCACCGCAGGCCTCATTGATTTCAAAGAAAAGCCATCCGCCCGGCGTCAATTTTTCTATTCCGGCCGACGCTATCCACCGGTAAAACAGCAGCGGATCGTCGTCCGGCACAAACAGAGCCTCATGCGGCTCAAAGTTCAGCACATTGGCACACATTCCGCTCTTTTCACATTCGCGCACATATGGCGGGTTACTGACAATCACATCGAGCGGCGGAAGCGACGACGGCATTTCCCGCAGGATATCCGTCTGCACAAAATGGATGGCAACGTCGTGACGATGCGCATTGCGTCCTGCCGTCTCCAGTGCATTGCCGGAGATGTCGATCGCATGAACCTCCGCGCCTTTCAGGTGACGCGCCAGCGCAATGGCGATGCAGCCGCTGCCCGTCCCGACGTCCAGAATCTTCAATCCTTTACCCGTTGCGCTTTGCGTGGAATGGCTGTGTAGACTGGCACGCGGTTCGCTCCTGTCAAGATAGCCCGAATCGTCCGAGTTTGAATTTTCATCCTGTGTGCAGCTTAACGTGCGAATGATGAACTCGACGAGTTCTTCCGTTTCGGGACGCGGAATCAGGACGGACGGATTCACCTCGAGCGCGAGACCGTAAAATTCGGTTTCGCCTAAAACATACTGAAAAGGTTCCGCCTTTTCGAGACGCTGCACGATTGTACGGATGCGTTCCCTTTCCGTTCGCGAGAAATGTTTATCTTTGCACAGCAATTGTTGATGAAGCGGCGTCAGGCACGCATGTTCTACAATCCGGCGGACAAGGCTGTTGATTTCTTCCGCAGGATACAGATCTCCGAGTGCTTTGCGTATGTATGTAACCGTTTCGTTCATAATGTCATTTACAAAGATACGAAAAAAAGTCGGAACAGATGCAAGTCGAAGAAAAATATATGGTGCGATGCATGGAATTGGCAGAATACGGACGGTTGTCCGTAGCGCCCAATCCGATGGTCGGCGCTGTCATTGTTCACCGCGGGCGTATCATCGGCGAAGGTTATCACCGACGATACGGCGAGGCGCACGCCGAAGTGAACGCCATCGCATCCGTACGCGACGTCTCTTTGCTACACGAGGCCACTTTGTACGTCAACCTCGAACCCTGTTCGCATTTCGGAAAAACGCCTCCATGCACGCAGTTGATTATCCGAAAGCATATTCCGCGCGTGGTAGTGGGCTGCCTTGACCCTTTTCCCGAAGTTTCGGGACGGGGCGTGAAGATGTTGCGCGATGCAGGCATCGACGTCGTAACGAATGTGATGAAACATGAAGCCCTGGCGTTGAATCGCGTGTTTATAACCGCCCATTCCCAAAAACGCCCTTACATTATATTAAAGTGGGCCGAAAGTGTGGACGGATATCTCGACCGCATCCGGACGAGCGCCGCACAAGCACCAGTGCAGTTGTCGACCGCCATCACGCGCCGCTTCGTGCATAAATTGCGCTCGGAAGTATCTGCCATTCTGGTCGGGACGAACACGGTCAGGCTCGACAATCCTTCGCTGACGGTGCGTCACTGGGTTGGAGCTTCGCCTGTGCGCGTTTTTATCGACCGTCGTCTGTCGGTGCCCACGTCGTACCATGTGCTGGACGGAAGTGTCCCGACACTGGTTTTCACGGAAAAAAAACAGGCGGGTGGTGGCAAAACGGAATATATTCGAATAGATTTCGAGGACGAAGTGATTCCGCAAATCCTGCGCAGCCTTCATGAACGCCGGCTGTATTCACTGCTGGTCGAAGGCGGAGCGTGTCTCCACCGGAGTTTCCTGAATGCGGGGTTGTGGGACGAACTGCAAGTCGAAACAGCTCCCGTTCTTCTCGGAAACGGCGTGAAATCTGCTGATATACATATTGATGAAACATGCGAAATGAAAAGGCGCTTCTGCGTATGTTCGTCAAGTCACAATAAACTTAAGGAAACTATAATAACTGTATATTCGCGCAGGCATTTATGAAGAAGAATACTTGCGGAATCTAAAATTTTATAAATAATGATGCCTTTTGCGGTGTATCGTGAAAATTGTTCCTACTTTTGTACACTTGTAATAAAACAAACAGTGTGAATGAAAAAGAATAAAATACCTTTATGGTTGTTCGGAGGTTTGCTCTTCCTCCTGTCGTCATGCCTTGGAAATGATGGAGCCGAACTGGAAGAGTGGAACTTGTCCAATTGCCAGATATCCACTTTTTCCCTGTCGTGCGACTCCATCTCAGGGCTATCGGATGTGAAGTTCACCATCGATCAGATAAACGGGCTGATATTCAACAAAGATTCGTTGCCTTACGGTACGAACATCAATTTCAAGGTGATATGCACACTTACATACGCCCTCGGATCTATAACTTCCGTAGAAGTTCATCAGAAGGCGATCGATAAGAAAGAATACTGGAACGGAAGCGATTCCCTGGATTTCACCGGCGAAGTGGTTTTTTACATCATTTCGTACAACGGAAAGGAAGCCAAGAGCTATACGGCCAAGCTCAACGTCCATCAACAGAATCCCGATCTCTTGGAATGGTCGAAAGATGCCATTTCCCTGCCTGTGAATGGAGCGTCGGACAGAAAGGTCATCCTGTACGCCGACAGTTACCGGATGTACACGAAGACGGCAAACGGCTATGAACTGTATCAATCGCCCGTGCCGGACGCAAACAACTGGACAAAGGCTCCGTTGACGGGGCTTCCGGACAAAACGACGTACACGCTTTTGCAGATAACCAAATACGAAGGCAACTTATACTTGCCCTCGACGGACGGCGCGTTATATCGTTCTGCCAACGGACAGGACTGGACAAGAGTGGAAGATGCGCCCGAAATTGCAGCCCTGCCGGGAGTAGTCGTCGAGGGGACGGAATTGAGACGCCCATCGGCGTTGGCGGCCATTATCAGGGATGGCGGCGCGTGGCTGTTTGCGACAATGGATGTGTCCGGACAATGGATGAAAGGAACGGAGATACCTGACGGATTTCCCGTGACAGGATTTGCCTCAAATTCATACAAACAAATGTATTACAGTCATCTGACTGTCGTGGCGGGCAAAGATCGTCACGGTGCATTGAGTAACAAAAGCTGGGATACGATGGATGGCCTCGCATGGATTTGCCTGACAGGCAGTGAAAAAAACTATTTCACCCAAAGAGAAGGCCCCATGCTGGCGGATTATGACGACAAACTCTACCTGACAGGCGGTATCGACGCTTCGAATCAGGGCTTGAAAGATATATACACATCGGCGGACAAAGGCGTGACATGGGCTTTGGCCGATTCGCTGACCTTCCTGCCCGAAACATATCAGGGCAGAGGTTTCGCCTCCATGCTGGTGGATAAAGATAATTTTGTGCTTCTTTTCGGCGGAAAAGAACGTAATGAAGCAAACATGTCGGACGAATTGTGGCGCGGCCGCATCAATCGTCTGGGGTATAAAGACTGAACAGCGAATATAATTTTGCGCGTTTTTTCGCGTTAGAAGAAAAGGTGTGACACTAAATAAAGAACAGTATGTCTTCGGCTTTTTTTCTGAGATGGCTCGCAATTTGCTTTCTGAGCATGTCTTTTTCCCTTGTTTACGGGCAGGAATACCTGTACGAAGCAGGCGGAATGGCTGGCGGTGCGTTTTATATGGGAGACGCAAATAAAACCGCCCTGTTCAAGGGGATGAATCCCTCGACGGGTGTCGTTTTCCGATATAATGCCAATTTCAGGATAGCCCTCAAGGGCAGTCTGGCGTGGGCTACGGTGTCAGGCGCTACGGAAGGTTCGGGCAATGTGTTTCCGAACGGAGCTCAATCTTCGTTCAGCCGCAGTCTGTTTGAATTGGGCGGGCAGTTTGAATACAACTTTTTCCCGTACAGCGACAAATTTGCTTACCTGAACACCAAGCGGCTGTCGCCTTATTTGCTTGTCGGGCTTGGCGCCACCGTGGCACCCGGCGGCGAAACTTTCGCCGGGCTGAACCTTCCGCTGGGCGCGGGTGTAAAGTATAAACTGAAAAATCGCCTGAACATCGGATGCGAATTTTCGGTACGCAAGTTGTTTGGCGACGGTTTGGATGTGACGAATAGAAGTAACAGACTACTGGACAATCCTTACGGAATCAGTAGCAGTATAATGAAAAATAAAGACTGGTACTCGTTACTGCTGATTTCGGTGACGTGGGATTTCGGTCCTCGCAACCGGCAGTGTAACAGCGCCGAATGAATATTGTTTTAGACAATTTATGTCATTGGTAGAAAAAATAGACAGACAGCGGTTGCCTCAACACGTGGCAATCATCATGGATGGGAACGGACGCTGGGCTAAAATGCGTGGCTACAGTCGCAATACGGGTCACAGCGAAGGCGTTATATCCGTACGCAAAGTAGTTGAGGCGGCAACGGCTATCGGATTGAAGTATCTCACCGTCTACACGTTTTCGATGGAAAACTGGAGCCGGCCTGATACGGAAGTGCAGGCGTTGATGAGCCTGTTGATTTCTGCCGTCCACCGCGAGACGCCCGACCTGATGAAAAACAATATCCGTTTGCGCGTCATCGGTAACTTGTCACGCCTGCAAGATTCGGTGCAACAGACCTTGACGGAATGTGTCCGCCAGACGTCCGCAAATACGGGCACTACGCTGGTGCTGGCATTGAGCTATTCCGCGCGGTGGGAACTGGTGCACGCTGCCGGACAACTTGCTGCTGACGTGGCGGAAAAGAAAATCGCTCTGAATGACATCACGGAAGAGAGTTTTTCGCAATACCTGTCCACGTACGGATTGCCCGATCCCGACCTGCTGATACGCACCGGCGGGGAAAAACGCATCAGTAATTTCCTGTTGTGGCAACTCTCGTATGCCGAACTTTATTTTACGGATACATTCTGGCCCGATTTCAGGGAAAACGAATTATATGAAGCGATCTTGTGTTACCAGCAGCGCGAACGCCGTTTCGGTAAGACGAGTGAACAGTTAAATTGATAGACAATAATATGATGTATAAAAAAATACGCTTGTTGATTGCATTGATGGGGACTACCGTCTGGTATGGATATGCACAGGTAAACGACTCGATTCCAAGGCAAAACGCCATACCCCCCGAAGAAGTGCCCGAAATTTCTTATTCTCTGTCTCCCAAACGCTACATTATTGACAGCATCTGGGTGACGGGCGTAAAAAACTATGAAGACTACGTGTTGATCGGATTCTCGGGGCTTGCCGTCGGCGATGAATTTACCTTCCCAATGGGCGATGAGGTCACGGAAGCCGTCAAGCGCTTCTGGCGGCAGGGACTGTTTTCCGACGTCAAAATCAGGGCGGCGCGCATTTTCGACAACAATAAAATATGGATCGAAATACAGTTGAGACAACGCCCCCGCATTTCGGAAATACGCTATAACGGCGTGAAAAAAAGCGAACGCGAAGACCTTGAGGCAAAACTCGGACTTCGGAAAGGGCATACCATTACTCCAAATGTGGAAGACCGTGCCAAAACATTGATAAAAAAACATTTCGACGCCAAAGGCTTTAAAAATGTCGACGTCGAAATTGTCCAGAAAGACGACATCGCCCACGAAGGAGAAATCATCGTCGACATCAACATCGATAAAAACCAGAAAACCAAAATACAGGAAATCACCCTCGAAGGCAATACGCAGGTATCCGATTTCGTACTGAAAAAGGCGATGAAAAAAACGAACGAAAAGTTCAGCCTTTCCAAAAGACTTAAAACAAGTGTTCTGGAAATTTTCAGTACAAAGAAGTTCACCAGCGAAGAATACGAAAACGACAAGAAAAACCTGATAGACAAATACAACGAATTTGGCTACCGTGATGCCGTCATCGTCACGGACTCGGTATACAATATCAACGACAAGTACGTGAATATCCATCTGAAAATAGACGAAGGACAGAAATATTACATCAAGAACATCCTGTTTGTCGGGAATACCAAATATCCGTCCGAACAGTTGGAAACCCTGCTGAACATGAAGTCGGGCGAAATCTACAACCAGAAAAAACTGATGGAACGACTGGTTTCGGACGAAGACGCCGTCTCGAACGTATATTATAACAACGGGTACCTGTTTTTCGGCGCCGACCCTGTCGAAGTAGATGTGCAAAACGATTCCATCGCGCTTGAAATCCGCATACAGGAAGGGCCGCAGGCTACGATCAACAGAATCATTATCAACGGAAACGACCGCCTGTACGAAGACATCGTCCGCCGCGAACTGCGCACCAAACCCGGACAGCTGTTCAGTCGCGAAGACCTCATGCGGTCGGCGCGCGAACTGGCGCAGATGGGACATTTCGACCCCGAAAACATGAATCCCGAACCCATTCCCGATATCGAAAACGGAACGGTAGATATCCGCTACAATCTCGTTTCCAAGGCAAACGATCAGGTTGAACTCTCGGCAGGATGGGGGCCGACAGGCATCATCGGCAAGATAAACCTGAAATTTGCGAATTTCTCCATGGGTAACCTTTTCAATCTGGGCGGATCGTACCGGGGCATCCTGCCGCAGGGCGAAGGACAAACCTTCACCATCAGCGGACAGACGAGCGGTAAATATTACCAGTCGTACAGCATCTCGTTCCTCGACCCGTGGTTTGGCGGCAAGCGGCCCAATACCTTATCCACAAGCATCTATTACGCCAAAATGACCGGTGTCAACAGCAATTTCTATAGCAGGCAGATGACCAGCTATTACAATGCGATGGCAAGCAATTATTACAGCGGAATGGGCAGTTACGGTGGTTACGGTGGATATGGCGGATACGACGGCAGTTCGCTGTACGAAAACGCTTACGACCCAAGCAAACATATGGTAATGATAGGCGCTTCGGTCGGTTACGGCAAACGCCTCGACTGGCCGGACGATTATTTCTATTTCATGGCGACACTGAACTATCAACTGTACAAAATGAAAAACTGGTACGAATACTTTATCGTCAGCGACGGCGCCTGCAATAAAATCAGCCTTGACCTGTCGCTGCAGCGCAGTTCGATAGACAATCCGCTGTATACACGCTATGGCTCGCAGTTTACGGCGTCGCTGTCGGTTACGCCGCCATACTCGCTGCTCGACGGCAAAGATTACGCCGCCATCACCGACGCGGGCAAAAAACACAAGTGGATTGAATACCATAAATGGAAATTTCAGGGCAAAGTGTTCTTCCCGCTTGCTCCGCTGCCGGTTAACAACGGGCCGAAACGTACGCCCGTGCTGATGTCGCGCGTGGAATACGGTTTCCTCGGGTATTACAACAAAAACAAGATTTCCCCGTTTGAAGCCTTCCAGATGGGAGGCGACCTGATGACCGGGTACTCAAGCTATTACGCATCCGACATGGTTGGCTTGCGCGGATACGAAAACCTCTCGCTGGCAGGCGAAGGCGGTAACTCGATGGTTCCCTACGGATACGCCTATTCGCGTCTGTCGATGGAACTGCGCTATCCGTTTATCCTCGAACCGACTTCGACGATATACGGACTGGCCTTTGCCGAAGCGGGAAATGCCTGGGGCACTGTTCGCGACTTCCATCCCTTCGACCTGAAACGCTCGGCCGGCGTGGGCGTACGCATCTTCCTCCCGATGATTGGATTGATGGGAATCGACTGGGCTTACGGATTCGACACTCCCTTTGGCAGACCTGAAAAGGGCGGAAGTCATTTCCACTTTATTCTGGGACAGGAATTTTAATGTTAATCTAACATAAATCTTTGGAAACAGACGAAAATCTCTTGTATTTTTGCAGTGTAAAAGTATAACGATAAAATTTATATGACTATGAAACGGAAAAATATTTTATTGATTGGAATGATGTTGAGTATATCCATTTCGTCGATGGCGCAGAAGTTTGCACTTATTGACACGGAATATATCCTGAAAAACATCCCGGCATACGAGATGACCAACGAGCAACTGTCTCAAATGTCGAAGAAATGGCAAGGCGAAATAGAAGCCCTCCAGCAGGAAGCGCAGAATATGTACAAAAGCTATCAGAGCGAGCGGGTGTTCCTTTCGGCGGAAATGATAACCAAACGCGAAGAAGAAATCGTAAAAAAAGAACAGGAAGCGCAGGAACTGAAACGGCAGTACTTCGGAGCTGAAGGCGAACTGTATCAGAAACGTACCAGCCTGGTGAAACCCATTCAGGACGAAATCTACGAGGCGGCGAAAGACATCGCCGAAGAAAAAGGCTATCAGGTGATTCTTGACCGCGCATCTGCAATGAGTATCATTTATGCTTCTCCCAGAATCGATATCAGCAATGAAGTGCTGATAAAATTGGGATATTCGAAATAATATGTGTACATTTGCGCGCTGATTCGAAATATTAATTAAAACAATAAATGATAGACAGATGAAAAAAATTGTAGTTTTAAGTTTGATGCTTCTTCCGCTGACGCTTTTTGCTCAGGAAGTTAAAATCGCGATTGTGAATACGAACGAGATCATCGCTCTGATGCCGGAAGTGGCCGACATGCGGCAGCAACTGGCGGAACTGAATGCTCAGTACGAAAAAGAATTAAAGGTAATGGAGGATGAATATACGAAAAAATATTCCGAATACATTGCACAGCAGGATTCGCTGACCGAAAATATCAAACTGAGAAGGCAGCAGGATATCCAGAATTTGCAAGATCGTTTTCAGAATTATATTCCCATAGCCCAGCAGGAAATGGAAAAGAAACAGGAAGAACTTTTTGCTCCTATTCAGGAAAAACTCGAGAAGGCCATCAAAGCCGTCGGCGACGAAAAGGGATTCACATACATCATTAATCCGCAGGTATTGCTCTACAAGAGCAACAATGCCATCGACGCCACCGTGTTTGTGAAAGAAAAACTGGGCATAAAATAAAGTGAACCGGAGACGGCTTCTCTTTCCACAAGGCCGGCCGTGAGCAAATATGGAAATGTGAGGATGCGGAGATTCGTATCCTCACATTTCCGTTTTTCCCAATTCACACATTGACACATTTCCCTATTAATGAACTCTCCCATCGGTATATTCGACTCCGGATACGGCGGTCTGACCATCTTCGAGAAGATACGCGAACAGTTGCCCGAATACGATTATCTCTATCTGGGAGATAACGCGCGCGCACCTTACGGCTCCCGGTCTTTCGAAACCGTTTACAGATTTACGCGCGAAGCCGTTTCCTGCCTGTTCAGCAGGGGATGCCCTCTGGTGATTCTGGCATGCAATACGGCTTCGGCCAAAGCTTTGCGAAACATACAGCAACGCGACCTGCCGAAAATCGACCCTTCGCGGCGCGTCCTGGGCGTCATACGTCCGACGGTCGAAATCGTCGACGGGTTGAGCCGCACCAAACACATCGGCGTGCTGGGCACGGCGGGAACCGTAGCATCCCAGTCGTATACGCTCGAGATAGCCAAACTGTTTCCACACATCACCGTCTGCAGCGAAGCCTGTCCGATGTGGGTGCCGTTAGTCGAAAACAGGGAATACACCTCGCCCGGCGCCGATTATTTTGTGGAAAAACACATCAGCCGCCTGCTTGAACAGGATGCGCTGATAGACGTCGTCATCCTGGGATGCACACACTATCCGCTGCTGATGGACAAGATACGCCGTTTTCTGCCCGGGGGCGTCACCGTCTTCCCGCAGGGCGCGCAAGTGGCGGCGAGCCTGAAAGACTATCTGCGTCGCCATCCCGGAATGAACGGCCGGCTGACAAAGAACGGCTGCTGTCGTTTCCTGACAACAGAAGCCGTCCCCGTCTTTGCCAGCGCCGCCTCCATCTTCCTGAACAGGACTGTCGAGGTGGAACAGGTTGTAATCGACTGATAACAGTTGTTTTTTACCCGTCCAAATCTTGAACGGACACATTCTTTGAACGGTTCATTCAATGCACAAAATCATGCCGCGCGCAGTATAAATGACTCTTCCGGAAACTGCTGAAAGTCATTCCGCTTTTTTCAATGCGAAATCACTCATCAACCCATAGTCGAGTTGTTGATAGTCGTTGCCGGAAGGATATGCGTTCACATTACGGAAATGCCCGGGACTTACTAACCCCGGCGCCGGACGGTTGTGGAACGGCCCCAGCAGGTTTTTGTTACTCCCGACGACCTTGACCGTTACCGTGTTTTCGCCCTGTGTGAGCAGGCCGGACACATCGACGGAATACGGCTCGAAGGCAAGGATACCGGCCGTTTTTCCGTTGACCGACACTTCGGCCACCGTCCCTTGCCAGTTGTCCGCCTGCACGAGGTAGAGTCCCGTCGGGTCGGCGAGGTCATAGCGTTTCGTGTACGCCACTGCGCCCGGATAGAAAGGCCAGCCCTGCGCCTTCCAGCTTCCGGCAGCGAATGTTTCTGCCGGCGGATCGATATTCCAGCCTTTGGCCGCCGGCGTCACACGGAAATTCCCCCGTATGTACACCGGTTCGATTTCGGCAAGGATTTTCATCGGCGACAGCTTGAGCGCAAGAACGTTTTCTCCCTGTTTTACATGCGTTCCGATGGGACAGACGCCTGCTTCGCGATCCAGCCACCATGTGCCGGGCGCAACAAGATGACCGTTGATGCTGATTTCGTAGAGGCCGGGACGTTCGACTACGGCCGTTATCGTCGAAAAGTCAAAAGTGGCAGCGATCGTAAATTTGTACACGGCAGTGAAACCGCCGGCCGTAAACGTGTCGCGGCTGACGATGCTGTTTTTGTACTGTACGGATGTGTTCCACGGATTGCCGTCGCCGAATCCGTGATGCTTGAACACCTTGTCTGCCGCATTGAATACGTGCAGGTCGCCGAAACGTTCCCTGCCGAGCGTCAGGTCGCAAAAGTCAATCGTCAGCACGTTGTCCGCTTCCGGGCAAACGGAGAGCGGCGCGGCGGATGCAATATCCGTGTAGCGTTTCGCCGGTTCGGGGAGGCTGTATCCGCTTTGTTCTCTGTCGGATACGTAGAGCAGCAGGCTGCCTGCCGGCGGCAGGTCGTAATTCAGTTCGAGGCGGTTGTCGGCGACGGTTTCGGGGTAGTCCGTGATTTGTCCGGTCAGCGTGTGCAGTTCAATCGCGTCTTTTCCCTTCAGCCGTACCGTCCCGCGGGCGGCTTCCGTCAGGCTTGAATTGGCAAGGAACAGTATCTGCCCGTCTTTCATCGTCCGGCGGTGATGATACAGGTCGTTGCCTGCCGTCCGGGCGAAACTGATTTCCGGAGAAAGGTAAGGCGTCAAATCGGGCGATGTGGAGGAGAACGTGAGCAGCGTCACATTTTCCGGATCGGAGAAGAACGCGCGGATATCTTCATTCAATGCGCCGTCCACGTACGACGGCTGTGCATACGCCAGAATCGCGCCGCCGTTTGCGGCAAACTCCCGCAGCAGGGCAAACGTCGGTGCATCAAGATTCTCGGTCATCGGCGGAATTACGACCTTCGAATACGCCCGCCGTCCTACCACAAACTTGTCTTTCCGCACTTCACCCCGGTCTTTGATGATGTTTTCCGAGCCGAGGTCGTATTCCACCTGCGCTTTTTCAAGGGCGGTGACGAACAGCTGGAAGTTTTTACCGGTTTCCATGTACGCCGGGTTGCTGTAACGGTAGGCATAATACAGCCAGATGGAAGTGGTCGGTTCCAGAATCAGAATGCCGTTCACCTGTTCGCCTGCCGAAAGCGCCATTGAAAGACGGGCATAGTGCATGTTCAGTTGCCTGTAGTAGGGCCACCAGGGCGAATGTGCGGAAAACGTGGGAGGATAATCGTACTTCCGCGCGCCGGCAATGCTCATGTGCGCCAGATGCTGGTTCATGAAGTTGACACCCAGTGCATATTCCCAGTCGCCCAGTCGTTTTAAGTCGCGGAACGTTTCTTCCCATCCGCCTCCTCCGTAGGTCTCGCTCAGCGTGCGGCGGTAGCCCATCTGATTGGCCACACTGCTCAGTTCCTTGACGGCGCGGATGTTACCGAACTGCGCCTGCGGCGACACGTCGTTATACTGGTTGAAAAGCATGTCGATGGCCGGTTGCTGGTGCCACGCATACATGGCCATGTTGTCGCCGCCGTCGGCCATGTCAGGCCAGCCGTGTTCCCAATAGTGGCCGGTAAACTTCAGGCTATTCGCTTCGCAGTATTCGTAGCAGGGTTTCGCCCAGCGGTCGATGAAGAGCTGCAGCAGCGTCTGCGTGTAGTTGTGACGCACACGTTTCCAGTCGCCCGTTTCCTCGAACAGCGAGGGCAGGTTTTCCTTCAGACTGTAACCCCATTTCGCTTCGAACACGTCGAACAGGTCGGGCGTCCAGCGGATGCCGCCGGGCGGGTTGATGTTCGGTTCGTCGGTAAACCAGCCGGGTACCGTCTTGCCAAATTCGTCGCCTATCGTGCGTTTGTAGCCGTCCATCGTGATTTCGATAAATTTCTCCGTCACGCCCGGATACAGCAGATCGACGTATGAAAAGCCTCCGTACCAGGGCGATTTCCGATCGTATCCTTTTCGCACCAGATAATATTCGCCCCGCTTGCCGCACTCCGCATCCAACCCGGATTGGAGTTGCCGGAAGGCATCGCCGTCTTTCCGGAAGCACAGAAACACGTCCGGCACAGTGTCGGGAAAGACTTCGCGCTTTTCGACCAGCAGGCTTTTGCCCTGGTTGTAGCTTTCAGGCATCTGCGCCGGCACATGCCCTCCGGCAAAACCGCTCGGATAGGAATTTTCGTCGTATATCCAGACGAACATGTCCATCCGTTTTCCCGTTTCCACCGTGTAGCGGCACAGTTCATACCACTCGTCCGAAATGTATTCGGTAATCAGCCCCGGCCGCGGATGGATAAACACGCCGCCAAAGCCATGTGCCTTGAAGTCATTCATGGCCGAGTCGATCAGTTCGTGTGTCACGCGCGTATTCCACACCCACAGCGGGGCGCTGCCGTACTCGCTCGGCGGCTCGGCAAACCGGCCGGCAAGCTCTTTCAGGGAGGCGACACCTTCGTCGCCCGCTTTTTTCTCAGTGTCTACCCGGCACGAAACGTAGCCGAGCAATACAGTCATCAGTAAAATCATTAATCTTTTCATGGACAATTCTGTTTTTTTATGGATTCATTTTTTTTAAAACAGTGCAAATATACGCTTTTTTTGCTGTTGCGGATACTGCTTATCCTGCATTCAGTATAAACATGTTCATTGACCGCGAGATATTTTCGCCGGAAACTCCTGAATCGTCTTCGCTTGATGACGTTGGGTTCGACCTTGTCCGAACGGAGAAAATATGAAAAAAAATTCATCTGTTAACCGGGAATTATTACTTTTGCGACATGAAAGAAAGAAACAAGTAATCCCATAAATTAGTTTTATGAAATCAAAAGTATTATCATTCGCAATCATCTGCCTGAGTTTGACTCAGGGAAGCCTGTTGCCTGCTCAGGAAACACTTGCCGGATACACGCAGGCGCGCAGGTTTGCACCGTCCAATGCAGAACAACTGCTGTTTTCCTACACGTTGAGACCCAACTATTTTAATCGCGGAAGCAAATTCTGGTACGAATACAAGACAAGCGATGGGAGGGCGTGGTATGTGGTCGACCCCGAGCAGGGGAAAAAACAGCCGCTGTTTGACCTCGACGAAATTGCCGCGCAAATCACCGAGACGGTGAACGACCCTTTCACGGCACAGCAGTTGCCTGTCAGGAACCTGAAACTCGACGACGACGATCGCACGTTTACCTTTGAGATACCTTCGTCGGTGAACAGGACGTTTTACTTCTCGTACGATTATCTTTCGCGCAAGCTGACGGAACGCCCCAAAGACAATTCACCCCGCGAACGGTGGGGAAACGTATCGCCGGACAGTCAGTATGTCGTATATGCCAAAGACCTCAATCTCTGGTGTATGATGTATGCCGACTACGAGAAACTGCTGAAAAATCCCAAAAACGGTGACAGCATTGCGGAGACGGCGCTCACGACCGACGGGGAAGAAGATTTTGCCTTCGGGATGCCGCGCAACCGCATGAATACGGATTCGACATTGCTGGATCACAAACGTAAACCGGTGCAGGGCAGCTGGTCGCCCGACGGACGCTATTTTGTTGCCACGCTGACCGACCAGCGTGCCGTGAAAGACTTGTGGGTAATCAATTCGGTTGCCAAACCGCGTCCCACGCTGGAAACCTACAAGTATCAGCTTCCCGGCGAAGCAGGTGCGCCCGTCAGTCATCTGTATCTTTTCGACCTCGAAAACAGGAGCAGGAAAGAAATCGCCGTGTCGGCGTTCAAAGACCAGACGCTCTCGGTCGCCTCAAAGCCCCGGGAAAATTTTACCGCACCGCAGATATGGCTGGGCAGCGCCGACAGGTTCTTCATCTCGCGCGTCAGCCGGGATATGAAACGGGTAGATATATGTTCGTATACGCTGGGCGACGACTCCGTCAGACCCCTCATCAGGGAACGCATGAATACCTACATCGAAACCCGTCCGCTCGCCATGCCTGACAATGCGCGGGAACTGATTCACTGGAGCGAACGCGACGGATGGGCGCATCTCTACCTCTACGACACGGAAGGCAACCTCAAAAACAGGATTACGAAAGGCCCCTGGCATGTCGACCGGATAAAGCACGTGGACAGCAAAAACCGTGTCGTCTACTTTCTTGCCAACGGAAAAGAGGCGGGCGACACAACGCCCTACTACGAGCATCTTTACCGCGTGAACTTCGACGGAACGGCTCTGAAACTCGTCACGCCCGGCGACTATCATCATCTGGTATATATGGACAGGGACGGCCGCTACGTGGTCGACAACTACTCCCGAATCAACACCATTCCCGCCACGGCGCTGTACGATAACACGGGGAAACGGCTGATGACGCTGGAAGAAAGCGATTTCTCGCAACTGCTGCAAGCGGGCTACACGTTTCCCGAGCCGTTCAAGGTGAAGGCCGCGGATGGCGTCACCGATTTGTACGGCATCATCTACAGACCCTTCGACTTCGATTCCACGAAGACGTATCCCGTCATCGACTATGTCTATCCGGGTCCCCAGCAGGAAGGGACGTACATCCGCTATATACAGATGAATCCGCGCACCGACCGCCTCGCACAGGCCGGATTCATCGTCATCTCCGTCGGGCACCGGGGCGGGCATCCGAGCCGTTCCAAATGGTATCACAACTACGGATACGGAAACTTGCGCGACTATCCGCTGGCCGACCACAAAGCCGCCATCGAACAGCTTTGCGACCGGTACAAATATATGGATATAAACAGGATAGGCATTCACGGACATTCGGGCGGAGGATTTATGTCTACCGCCGCCATGCTGCTTTATCCCGACTTTTTCAAGGTCGCGGTCTCGTGTGCAGGCAACCACGACAACAATATATATAATCGCGGATGGAGTGAAAAGCATCACGGTGTGAAAGAAATTTCGGACGAAGACGGAAATGTCCGCTTCGATATCCACGTGCCCGCCAATCAGGAGCTTGCAGCCAGATTGAAAGGACATCTCCTGCTTATCCATAGCGAGATAGACAACAATGTACATCCTGCAAACACGATCGTCGTGGCAAACGAACTCATCAAGGCAGGCAAACGCTTCGACATGCTTGTCATTCCCGGTCAGCGGCATCATTTCGAGGACTATAACGAGTATTTTTACTGGCGGATGGTAGATTATTTTTCCGAACACCTGCTCGGTCAACGTGAAACGGGCGTCGACATCAAGGATATTAAGCTCGGCAACTGGTTTCAGGGGTATCAGGATAATTGAAAAACGTGATTTGCGGCGAATGCATGATGAAAAGCCGCATTTTAGTCTGTATATATGTTAAAACGGATAGGAAAAGCAGGCTTAAAGGTTAAATAATCCTGCATTAGCATTTTTTATGGCTGAAAATTATGTTGTATAACATAAAACGTCGTACATTTGCACTGTGTTTTTCATGGTATTAGATTTAAGGTTAACAATGAAGATTGTAGGTTGTCGTGAGACAACCTCTTCTTTTTTATAGACCAGCCTTGTTTTTTCGTATGTAAGAAAAGCATTTCCTGTCCAAAACGCCTTTGGCATTTTTTCTATCCTTTCATTACACCCCCCCCACATACAGGCAGAATCTGCCATGATAAATCGAACGGGGCGGAATCCTGTCCGAACAAATGATGAAGGTCATTTGTCGTCGCATTAGTTAAAAAAACCTGCAAATACAAAAAAGCGCAGGAAAAACTTTGTATATGTAAAATAAGAAATGTATTTTTGCAGCCGTGATATAAGATATAACGTAAAAAAAATAGAAAATGAATAAACGCTCTGTTTTTCATGTAAATAAATGCAATTCAGCCCTCCTTATGGCGGACTGTGGCACGATATTTGCGAGAGAGAGAGAGAGAGAGAGAGAGAGAGAGAGAGAGAGCCTCGCGTGTAATGTAGTACATACACGTGCGCAATATACTGAAAATAAGTTCTCCAAACAACAAAGCCCAATACCGTTTTCCGCAGGAATAACTCCGGAAAAACCCGATCATACATGCACGAATACTGTCCACGCGAAGAAGGGAATCTCTCTTCGCGGAGGCCGGCCATTCAGTTATTCAAAATATTACCATCACAGTTAAATCAAAATCTATGAGTACAATCAAAGCAATTGCTCATCTGAATGAGCTTACAAAAGACGTGACGGACGACTACTATCTGCGTCCGGACATCCTCGGCACGCTCCGTGACGACGACATCATCCTGCGTCTGAAAAAAAAGGAAATCGCAACGGAGAACGTAAACGGGAAAGCCTTCGTGCAGACGTTTCATCGCGAATGTGCGGAAGCTGTAAACGAAGGACACAACGTGGTGACCGGCCTGTTTCACTCCACGCTTGGGTTCAACGGTCCGGTGAGGGCTAAAGACCTTGGCCACAATGTACCGGCCGGTCAGGTCAACGCCCGCATGAACTTTACGCAGGGCGAATATGCCCGCGAGGCGCTGAACGACCTCACGATCAGCGTAGCCGAACAGCCTGCGCCGACCGGCCCCGTAATTCAGGCTGTAACCAATCCGACAGTTGGCCTGGCCGACACGCTCGACACCGGCGCCATGGCGCTGGTACAGGGCATGAGACTGGCCGTCAGGGGAGAAAAGACGAACGAAATCGGTGTCTATTTCACTTCGGTCGACGGGACAGCCTCCGTACGTATTCCCGCCGGCCAACTGTCGCCCAACACGCCGACCCGGCTCCAGTTCGTGCTTCCGGCCGATGTCAAGCCCGGCGAATGGCGGGTGAAGGTCGCCACGCAGGCGCTCGCGAAAGCCCGGACATTTACCAAAGACGTACGCGAATATGAATATCCGAACATCATCACGGTCGTCTGACATGTATTTACGCTACGCGAACCGGCCGGCAAGTATGCCGACTTGCAAATCGGCAGTGCACCGAGCAGTAAGTCGGCGGTATGCCGGGCGATAAGTCGGCATGTATGGAAACATCCGGTTCGTTAACCGGGAAGCAAATATCAGATGTATCATTTTAAAACAGAATGCCTATGGGAGATGGAAGAATTTGAAATCAGCTCAAGAACGGCCGGAAAATAACCGGTACCTGTTTTCCGGCCGGACAGACTTTAAAAGTACCATTTACAGCAAATTAAATTATTTAATAACATGACAAAAAAAATGATTAACGGCATGAAAAATGCCAAACTGAAAAAACTTGTAAATATGATGATGCTGTCCGCTTTTCTCCTGATGACGGGGATAGGGACGGCAAGCGCCCGTGGCGGTGATTCGCAGGAATCGCCCGAACCGGCGCAGAGTAAGACCCGAATCACCGGAACGGTCATTGACCGGACGGGTGAACCGGTGATTGGCGCCAATGTGGTGGAAAAGGGCGTCACTATCAACGGAACCATCACCGACGTGGACGGCAAGTTCACACTGGAGGTTCGTGCAAATGCCATCCTGCAAATATCCTTTATCGGATACGTTACGCAGGAAGCCAGTGTGAGCGGACAAAGCGAGTTGAATATCACGCTTGCGGAAGACAATCTGGCGCTGGAAGAAATTGTGGTCGTGGGCTACGGCACCCAGAAGAAAGTCACGCTGACCGGTGCGGTCG
>JAISXP010000091.1 GCA_031270465.1 Tannerella sp.
ACCGTAAGCACGCCGAACTGGAACGCCATGCTCTGCGGCGCAGGACCGGAAATCACCGGCGCCATCAATAATTCCTGGAAAGCCAACGATTTCAACTTCCCCTATCCGGTGATGAGTAAAGACCGTTCGTTTCCCAACATTTTCAGGATTATCCGCGAACAGCGGCCGGATGCCGAACAGGGCGCCATCTATCACTGGGGCGGCTTTCACGACATGCTCGAAGACGCGCTGCTCAACAAATCGGAGACACATCCCTCTCAATTAGAAACAGCCCGGAAATCGGCAGAATACATCCTGGCCAAAAAGCCGACATTCCTGTTCATACAGTTAGACGGCATAGACGGAGCCGGGCATGAAAAAGGACACATGTCGCCCGACTACGTGAAATACATCGAAGAGACCGACAACCATGTCCGCCTGATTGTCGACGCCATCCGGCAGGCCGGCATCGCCGACAAAACGGTGATTATGGTAGTGGGCGACCACGGCGGCATTTTCGGCGGTCATGGCGGCAACACCTACGACGAACTGACGACACCCATCATTTTCGCCGGGAAAGGTATCAAGCCAAACTACGCCATCCGGCAGCAGATATACAAGTACGACGTGGCTGCCGACGTGGCCTTCGCCCTGGGCCTTAAAGCGCCGCAGGTATGGACGGGACGCCCGACGAAACCGGCCTACGCGGGTTTCGACGAGCCGGACAACTTGTGGAAAGAGTGGGAAGTGCTTCCCTCGCCGCGCTTTGCGGCCGAGGACTACAAGGCGCCGTTCGGCGGAACGTTTGTTGACCGCGCGACGGTCGCCATCCTGCCCCCGGAAGGCACGGAAGGCGTCATCCGCTATACCACGGACGAATCGACTCCGACAGCCGAATCGCCTGTCTATAATGCGCCTTTCACCGTAGAAAAAACGACTGTCGTCAACGCCAAAATGTTCAGCGACAAGGGTGAGAGCGTGAAGGTCGTGGCGGTCTATAAAATCACGGACGACAGGGGCGTGGAAAAATAAACCGCGGAGCGCTTCCATCAGAACCGGTATCTCGCACTTGCCATAAATTCGCGTCCACGAATGTGTATCCATGACGTATAGCTCTGAACGGAAGAATATTCGGTGTAACCGTATTGCCGCCTGTCGAACAGATTGGAGACGGAAGCGTCGAATTGCCAGCTTCCCGTTTTCCACCGGGCGGAGAGGTCGCCGAAGAGTGCATTTACCGCCTGATTTTTGCCGACATCGTTGTGATAGTGGTCGATCCGGCAAAGCAGGCTGACATCCGACAGGTCGTAGGTGAACTGTAACTTCTGAACGATGTGCCACAGCGATGCGAGACGGGTTGCGTTTCCAACCGCGGAACCTCCGTAACGCAGGGTGGAGACACAGGAAATTTCCAGTCGGCGGGTAGGCGTCCAACTGATTTTCGGTTCATACTGCATGAAAGCCGATTCGAAAGACATACGTTCTCCGCTGCTCAGCTGCTCTCCGCGATTCCGGCCGAAGAGGCAGTCGAGCGACAGTTTCATGCCCCAGTCGTAAAACCCTTTTGAAACGGTTCCGTGCATATTCCATCCCGTAGCGTCGTTCGGCAGCGCATGGGCGACAAGCGCCATTTGCGTGCCGTCGAAACGCTGTTCAATGATACGGTTGGAGCGTGTACGGACGTGGCTGAGCGTGAGAGTAGCGAAAAATTCCTGTACGGTGCGTTTGTATTCGGCATAGGCGGAATACGCTTGCTGATGGTTGACGGGAAGTATCTCGTTGCCGTACATGACAGTTCGATAATCGATATGGTACGGTTTCGCATAAAAGCCGGTGACGTCTCCATACATTTCCCTGAACCGCCCCGACACGGAAAATTGCCAGGCATAATTGAGTTTATAGCGCAGGGACAGAGACGGATTTGCCGCAAACCGATTCCATCCGCCCGGGCGGAAACCGGTATAAACGAGCGGAACGGACAGGCTTGCATTCCATTGCGGCGTGTTCCACTGCCACGCGGGAATGGCGCAGGCCGACATGCCGTTCCGGATATTGCCGATTTGTCCGTTTACGCCCGCTGTGTACTGATGTGTAATGCTTCCTCTTTTGCGGATACAGGAAATGGAATTGTCCGAGTAAAACAGGTTCAGATTCAGCTTTTCTCTCGTCGATTCAAATTCCAGTTGCGACGGGAGATGATCGTATTTCATGAGCGAATGGATTTGCAGGGTGTAGCTGCCGCGATTCCAGATAGTTTTGAAATCGTTTCTGATGTTTGCATCCGTCGTTCCGAGTCGCTGTACAAGCGGTTGACTGCCTGTATACCGGGCAATGCCGTGCGTCCTGCCGCCGGAGACTTTGAAGCGGTTGGTCAGGTATTTTTCCGCGGCGTTGTTTTCCAGATTGACGGACAGTTCGGCTTCGTCGGAACGGATGCGGGTATGACTTTGTTCGGCTACGCGAACGGTGTCGTCCAGCCGGTAGTACGATGTTTCGCTGCCCCGCTCCTGTTGCCTGACATCGTGCGTGTATGCGGCGTTGAGGCGTACCTGCGCAGTTTCAGAAAACTTGTACAGACGGTTTGCCGACAGCGTGTTCACATTGTTGAACAGTAGCCGTTCCTTTTTGAGCGGCGCCATCAGCGAAGGCTGTTTGAGGAACGGATTGACATTCGTTTCTTCCATCTGCCCCAGGCGGTTAACGAAAAACGTCATCTGCTCGCTGCTCACATCGTGGCCTGTATTGTTTCCTCTGTAGGTATAGGCGGACTGGCTTTTGCGGCTTAACTGTAAGGCATTAGCCACCCCTTCCCACAAGGGAGGCGCAGCGCCCAACCCACCCTGTACAGTCACCATCCAGCGGTCGCGAAATTCAGGTTTGAGTTTGAGGTTCAGGGCGATGTTTTCGGTGTGTACTTTTTTCTGCAATGCACGTACCGGCTGATGGTTTTCCAGTATCTGGACTGTTTCGACCGATTTTGCCTGAAGATTGTCGGTAATGCGGTTGTACTGTCCGCCGACCAGGTCCATGCCTTCGACATAAAAACGGCTGATATCCTTTCCGTTGTAGGATATTTTGCCGTTTTCGTCTACATCCACGCCAGGCAGTTTCCTGATGACGTCTTTGATGGATTCATCTCCGGGAGAGAGGAAACGCGCGACGTTGTAGTTGACGGTATCCTGCCTGCCCCATACGCGCCCCGGACGTATCTCGACCTCTTTCAGTTGGAAAGCCTGCTGCTGCAGCCGGATGCGATGCGAAACGCCCGTGCGTGCAGGCCGTCTGTCCGCACGGTATCCGAGCATCGAGACACTTATTTGCATCGAGTCGGCGGACTGTTTCGCCGTCAGACTGAAAGCGCCGTTTGCGTCTGTCAGCGTGTAGGCCACAATCTGCTCGCCGCTGCCCCGCAGAAGCGTGACGGCTGCGCCTTCGAGCGGTCTGTCCTGCTCGTCCGTCACCGTTCCTCCGAACGAAGATTGGGCAACGGCTGCGGATATGGCGGCAACAGTCATTCCCCAGACGGCACACAGACGGCGAATACGGCAGTACATGGCTATTCGGATAATTCTATTGGGTTATAAGGCATATTTTTAGGACGGATCGATTCTCCGGCTTCATTGCGGATGTGCACTTTCACGTTGGGCGCCGAGGAAGAAATGTATCCAACCGGGTCGGCTGCATACCGTTCGAACAGTTGATTCAGGTTTTTGCGGCTGACCGGCTCGTGTCCCGATGCGCCGAACGAAATCGCATTGCCCGGTTTTTCCTGTACAAGTCCTACACATTCAAAGACGTATTCTTTTCGCGCATCCTGCGCTTTCAGGATAAGCCCGGGCAATCCGTGCAGTTTCCAGGGACCTTCGCTTCGCGGAATGTCGGGCGTAAACCATGCCTCGTAGTCGCGTCCTTTGAAGCGGCAAACCGCTTTCCTGCAAGAGTAAGAAAGGATGGTCGCCGTGTCGGGCAGCAATTCCCACTGGGGAACGTCGTTCTTTTCTTCGCAGCGGAAACGGCTCATCGCCAGCTGCTCCAGTGTTGTCACCTTCCCTGCCGGATAGTTTTTGTAAATCTTGTAATTGATGCGGCTCTGATACTGTTTCACATGTTCAGCAATCACGTCGATGGACGCGCCGCCTGCCCTGTCCGCTTCTATCACGGAATCGGCCAGATACTTGGTGTAGCTGTAAAAAACCGAACTTCTTACGCCCGTTTTCAGCATCATCATTTCCGTCGACGTCTTGTCGCGTCGCGAAGTGTCGGTTACGGACGTCATCTCGTATTGCGCCGTAAACAGCGTTTCGTCAATCGAATCGCTTTTCAATATCTCGTCGGGGTTTACGATATTGATCACCGTCTGTGCGTTTGTCGCAACGGCTTGCAGGCAAAAAACGGCAATTGCCGCCGATACTTTTATCAGTTTCATATTTTCTTTTGTTTTTGTATTGACGATGCAAAAGTAGACATTGCCGCGACATGCCTTCTCCTGTTTTTATTACGGAAATATTACTGTGCGGAAAATTGTTGTGATGAGAATAGTTGATGATTCAAAGATTTTCGGCAGGAGCGCCTTGTGTGTTGGCACAATGTTTATATTGCGCGCAGGATATTTTCCTGATGCGGTTTGTTGTTTTTGTTGTTTTGCGAGGGATTTTACGGCTTGCATGAACCGGAAATAAACAGGTAACGCTATAAAAAAGAAGAGGTTGTCTCACGACAACCTACAATCTTCATTGTTAACCTTAAATCTAATACCATGAAAAACACGATGCAAAGATAGGGGTTTTATGTTATTCAACATGCTTTTCGAATACGAAAAAATCTTAATTTAGGATTGTTTAACTCTTGCGTCTGCTCCCCACATCAATTTTTCACGCAGAGTGCGGTAGAAAGTATGGGTGTGTCGCTTGATTACGTTAAGGGTGTAACTTCCCTTATTCACAATCAGTTCCGTCCCGATTTGCATCACTTCCGAACGCCCGTCGAGTGCTGTCAGGAACGATTGTGTACAGCTTTCGACAACAAGCCTGATGCGGTGCGAACCGGGAATAACCAGCGGTCGTACGTTCAAACTGTGCGGCGCAACCGGACTTAATACAATATTATCGCTTTGCGGAAGGAGTATCGGGCCGTTGACGCTCATCGAATAGGCCGTCGATCCTGTCGGCGTGGCAATCAGCAGCCCGTCGGCCTGATACGAAGTCAGGTATTCGTCGTTCAGGTATGTATGAATCGTAATCATGGACGATGTGTCCCGCTTCAATACAGCCACTTCATTCAACGCATGATTATATCCCTGCAAGACACTTCCTTTCGTCTGAAGTTCCAGCAACATCCGTTCTTCCGTCCTGTAGTTGCCTTCCGCCAATTCGGTCAGGGTGTCCGCAATCTGATCTTCGCTTATGTCGGCCAGAAAACCCAGCCGGCCGGTATTGATTCCCAGAATGGGAATGTGCAGTTTGTTGATTAGCGCCGCCGTACGCAGAAATGTGCCGTCTCCGCCTACGCTCAGGGCAACGTTCAGACGTAACATGTCGTCTGCCGACATTTCCGACGCCTGTGGCAGCCGCTTCAGGTCGCGCGCCAGGAAAGCATAAAACTCGCTCTGGATGTATATTTCAACGCCCAAAGCATTCAATCGGTCGAGCAATCGCTCGATAATGTATAATTTATCCGTTCGGCAATCGCCGCCGAACAATCCTGTTTTTAACTGACAAGCCATCTGTTTTTACTGTAAAATTCGTTTTTTCGTAATCTTTCGGGCTTTTTTTTTTCATAATTGCCCAATTCATCCTACATTTGCAAATGAATTTGTTCGCAAATGTAGTAAAAGAGAAAAAAACGAGCATTATTTTGAATGATAAATTTGAGTGTAAATATTAACAAGATAGCAACTCTCCGCAATTCCCGCGGGGGCAATATCCCGGACGTGCTGAAGGTGGCGCAGGATTGTGAGCGATTTGGTGCACAGGGAATTACCGTGCATCCGCGTCCCGATGAACGCCATATTCGCTACGACGACGTGTACAGACTCAAGCCGTTGATACATACGGAACTGAATATCGAGGGCTATCCCGACAAATCATTTGTCGATCTCGTGCTGAAAGTCCGTCCCAATCAGGTGACGCTTGTCCCCGACGCGCCCGATGCCATCACGTCCAATGCCGGGTGGAAAACAAAAGCGCACTTCGACCGGTTGAGCGAGTGGGTTGACATTTTTACGGAAAAAAGCATCCGCACGTCCATCTTTGTCTATGCCGATGAAGAAGACGTCGAATGGGCGGCAAAAACGGGCGCCGACCGTATTGAACTCTATACCGGCCCCTATGCCCTGAAATATGCGCAAGATAGGGAAGCCGCCGTCGCGCCGTTCGTCCGGGCGGCCGCGCAGGCCCGGCAGCTGGGGATGGGCATAAATGCGGGACACGACCTGTCGCTGGAAAATCTCGCCTTCTTCGCTTCGAAAGTCAACTGGATCGAAGAAGTCTCGATAGGACATGCACTTGTCTGCGATGCACTCTATTACGGGCTGGAGAAGACAATAAATCTGTATAAGGCGCGTTTAATGTGAATATGAATCAAAACAATAATAAATAATAAAACAGAAAATCGTATGAATCTATTAAATGTATTGTTACATACAACTACACTGCTACAGGAAGATACCCCGCTCGACCTGAGCGGGGAGGTCATCCCAACCGAAACGCAAATGAATATCCTCGAACTCGCCACCAAGGGAGGATGGATTATGATTGTTCTTCTGGTACTGTCATTCATTGCATTGTACGTCTTTATCCAGCGATGGATGGTTATCAGCCGGGCAGCCAAAATCGACGACTCGTTCATGAGCCGCATCAAGGATTATATCCACGACGGCAAGATTGATTCGGCGCTCAAACTCTGCGAAACGGTCAAATCGCCGATGGGACGCATGATAGGAAAAGGTATCAGCCGCCTGGGACGTCCTGTCAACGACATCCTTGCGTCCATCGAAAATGCCGGAAACATCGAAGTGGCCAAACTGGAGAAAGGCTTCCCTCTCATTGCCACGACGGCAGCGGGTGCGCCGATGATCGGGTTCCTCGGAACGGTGACCGGCATGGTGCGCGCGTTCTTCGACATGGCCAATGCCGGCGCCAATGTGGACATCACGCTGCTGTCGGGAGGTATATACGAAGCGCTGGTCACGACTGTCGGCGGGCTGGTTGTCGGCATCGTCGCACTGTTTGCATACAACTTTCTGGTAGCAAAAGTAGACAGCGTGGTCAACAAGATGGAAACGACAACCATGGACTTTATGGACCTGTTGAACGAACCTGCAAATTAAACCTCCGGCGATGTCACTTAAACGAAGAACAAAAATAAACGAAACATTCAGCATGGCGTCCATGACGGACATCATCTTTCTGCTGCTGATTTTCTTCATGATTACTTCGACGCTGGTGGTGCCCAATGCCATCAAACTGACGTTGCCGCAGGCGCAGAAGCAAACGGCGGCCAAACCGCTCTCGCGCGTGACAGTCGATGCCGGAGGAAATTACTACGTGGCGTTCGGAAATCAGAAGGAAAAGCGGGTCTCGTTTGACGAAATAGCGCCTTTCCTGCAGGAACGGATACTCGAGGAACCGGAGATGTATGTGATGCTGTATGCGGATGAAACAGTCCCTTACAAAGAGATTGTGAAAATACTGAATGTCGCAAACGAAAACAAATTCAAAATAGCACTCGCCACGCGCGTACCACGACAGAGATGAAAACTGACAGAGACGATATGATTGCATTGGCCGGGACGATAGTAATACATGTCCTCGTGGCCATCCTCCTGCTCTTCGCCGCGCTCCGTACGATTGTGCCCGACGAGGAGGAAGGCGTACTGGTCAACTTCGGAAACGTCAACGCCGCCGCCGGCCTTTTCGAGCCGAGAGGACGGGTTTCGCAAAATGTAGAAGCTCCCTCCGAACCGTCTGTTCCCGCTCAGACTAAGCCCGAAGAAATGATAAGCCAGGATATGGAAGAAACCATCGCACTCACCGACCGCCGGAAGGCCGAAGAACAGAAAAAAAAGGAAGATGCCGAACGCCGGGAAAGGGAACGGCTCGAAGCGGAACGCCGCAGACGGGAAGAAGAACAGCGGCAACGCGAACAGGCCATCAGCGAGCAGGTGTCGGGTGCATTCGGTTCCGGCGATACGCAGAGCGAAAGCCAGGGCGACGACACGGGGACGGGCAATCAGGGCAATCCTTTCGGCAACGCTGACACGGGCGAAAATCAAGGTGTCGGCGGCATGGGCGAGTTCTCGCTCAGCGGACGCATCCTTCGCGGTGGCGGTTTGCCGCGACCGGCTTACAACGTTCGTGAAGAAGGGCGTATCGTCATCGACATCACGGTCGACCCGGCCGGCAACGTCATCCTGGCAGAAATCGGCAAGGGAACAAATATCGACGACGCCTCTCTGCGCGCCAGCGCCAAAGAAGCCGCCAAACGCGCCAAATTCAATAAAATCAGAGAAACAAATAACCAAAGCGGAACAATTACATACCGTTATTCATTAAAATGATTGAACTGTGAAAAAAGCTTATGTATTTTTAGCAACAGGCTTCGAAGAAACGGAAGCCACAGGAACAATAGACGTACTGCGTCGAGGCGGCGTCGAGGTGACAACCGTCTCCATCACGGGCAAAAGCAGAGTGACGGGCGCTCACGGGATACCCGTCGAGGCGGACACGCTTTTCGAAGACATCGTCCGTGAAGATGCCGACGCACTGATTCTTCCCGGCGGCGGACCGGGCAGCCAGATGCTGAACGGACACGCGCCGCTGAAACAACTGCTCGTGCAGTACAGTGAACAGAACAAACTTGTCGCCGCCGTCTGCGCCGCCCCGCTCGTACTGGGTGGACTGGGCTTGCTCAAGGGGAAAAAAGCCACCTGCTATCCGGGCATCGAGCCGGAGTTGACCGGCGCCATCCCTGCAACCGATCAGCCGGCTGTGACCGACGGTAACATCATCACCGGAAAAGGGCCGGGACTGATCTTTGACTTCGCGCTGGAAGTTCTCGCAGCCCTTGCCGGAAAAGACGTTGCCGCAAGCGTTGCGAGCGACCTGTTGCTGTAAGCATCCGCCCGTCCGACGAACTGTTCGCGCCGCTCGGACGGGATTCTATCCAGTCCCGTCAGTCAAGGAATACCTCTTCAGGGCGTCGCTTTTTCGGGAAAGAATGTCGATTGCCGTATGGAAATTCCAAACAGCAAACAGGATAGCGTGTATCTCCGTATTTTCGGGGATGTACGGACAGTTATCTTCGCTCAATTGCCAGCAACTGTCTTTTTCTTTCGAGTCCGCCTGCATAGCCGGTCAGTTTTCCGTTGGCGCCGATGACGCGGTGACAGGGCACTGCGATGGTAATGGCGTTGCGATTGCATGCCATTCCGACTGCCCGGGCGCCTTTCGGACAACCGACTGCTACGGCTATCTGCCCGTAGGTGCGCGTTTCGCCGCAGGGAATTGTGCAGAGGGCGCGCCAGATGCGTTTTTGAAAACCGGTGCCGGGCTGGTCGAGCGGGAGGTCGAAATGTTGGCGTTTGCCGCCGAAGTATTCGGACAGTTGCCTGACGGCTTCACGGAGCAGAGGTGTTTCCGTTTCGTCCGTTTCCGGCTGCGTCGGGTGGGCGTCGACAAACTTTATGGCCGTGATGCTCTGTCCGTTTTCCGAAATGCGGATTTGCCCGAGAGGTGAGTTGTAACAGGTCGAATGAGTATTCATCATATCTTTATTTGAGAGAAATTATTGTAATTCGAAGTTTCCGTCCGGTATGCGTGAATTTATTCCAGGTCTACGACCGTGATTCCTGTGCCTCCGAGGCGTACATCTTCGTCCTGAACGCGCCTGATGCCGGGGGTGGAGTGCAGATAGTTACGTATCAGTTCGCGCAGGATGCCGGCTCCTGTTCCGTGCAGGATGCGCACCCGTCCGGCTGCGGTCTGGATGGCGTCGTCGATGAAGTATGCGACTGCCTGCAGGGCTTCGTCGCCTCTCATGCCACGTACGTCGATGTCCTGGCGGAAGAGCAGTTTTTTCTCGTACATGCTGTCGGCCATCCGGCTGGCGACGGGCGAAATTCTGTCGGCGTCTTTTTTGACTTGCGAGGGGCTGACTTTTTCGAGTTGCGCCACCTTGACCGTGCTTTTTATCATCCCGAATGCAATCACGGCCTGCCTGTCGTTTAGTTCGAGCACGGTGCCGACGGCCTGTTGCCCCCGGATGCGGACGGCGTCACTGACGGCCAGCGTTTCTCCGGCGGCTGCGGGCTGTTGTTTGCCGCCGGGCTTTGCGGTTTGCTTTGCGGCGGCGGGTTTCTTGCGGCTTTTCTTCGCGAGGGTGGGGGTGTCGGGCGCTTCTTCCTGCACGGATGTTTTGAACCTGTCCAATTCTCTGCGTGCGGATTTGGTGCGTTCTCTTTCGGCCTGCGCCTCCCGGATTTCGCGGATGGTCTGTTCGATTCGGGCATTGGCTTCGACAACGATTTGCTTTGCCTCGGTCTTCGCCGTATTCAATATTTCGCGCCGCTGCCGGCTGATGGCATCGATGTCCTGCTCGTAGCGTGCGTTCAGCTCTTCCAGCCGTTTTTCCTGCCGGCGGATGCTTTCCCGCTTGTTTTCCCAGTAGCGTTTGTCACGTGCGATATCCTGCAGATACTTGTCTTTCTCGATATAGCCTGCGCCGGCTCTGTCGGCTGCGTCGGCAATCACTTCTTCCGGCAGGCCGATCTTGCGGGCTATTTCGATGGCAAACGAACTGCCCGGATTGCCGATCGAGAGTTTGAAGAGCGGCTGCATCAGATGGCGGTCGTAAAGCATGGCTCCGTTGACAAGTCCTTCCGTTTTTTCGGCAAACTGTTTGAGGTTGGGATAATGGGTGGTGATGATGCCGAAACTGCGGTTGCGGTTGAAGCGTTCCAGCAGGGCTTCGGCAATGGCGCCGCCGATCAGCGGCTCGGTGCCTCCGCCGAACTCGTCGATCAGCAGCAGCGTATCTCCGTCGCTGTGCTTGACGAAAAACTTCATGTTCGTCAGGTGCGAACTGTATGTGCTCAGGTCGTTCTCGATGCTCTGTTCGTCGCCGATGTCGATGAGCAGTTTCCGGAACATCCCGGCCTGCGACCGTTCGTGCACCGGTATCATCATTCCGCACTGCAGCATGTACTGCAGCAGGCCAACCGTTTTCAGACACACCGATTTGCCGCCGGCGTTCGGCCCCGAGATAATCAGCAGCCGGTTTTCATCGTCCAGCACGATGTCCAGCGGTTCGACCGGCTTGTTTTGCTTCCTGTGCGACAGGTAAAGCAGCGGGTGGACGGCGTCGCGCCAGTCTATCAGCGGACGTGTATCAATCCGGGGTTTGATGGCTTGTATGTCGATGGCGAAAAGCGCTTTGGCGCGGACAAAATCGACTGTAGCCATAAATGCGTACGAGTGTAAAATATCGGGCGTCGAGGGGCGTATCAGGTTGGTCTGTTCCGTCAGAATCCGGATGATTTCGCGCCGTTCTTCGCTTTCGAGTTCGCGGATGCGGTTGTTGGCTTCGACCACGGCTTCGGGTTCGATGTATACCGTTTTGCCCGAAGCCGATTCGTCGTGTACAATCCCGCGAATCCTGCGTTTGAAAGCGGGAGCGACGGGAATCACCAGCCGGCCGTCGCGCATTGCGGGCGACGCGTCCTTGTCTACAAGCCCTTCGGCCTGTGCCGTGCGCAGAATGTTTTGCAGGCTGCGCGAGATGCCGCCGACCGTGGCGCTGATTTCCCTGCGGATGCGCAGTAGGGATTCGGATGCGCTGTCTTTTATCCTCCCGTATTTGTCCAGGATAAGATTAATATTTTGAATCAGTTGCGGAAAGACGGGGATATTTCCTGCCAGAGCTGTCAGCGCGGGATACGCCGTCCGGTTTTCGTCCGGACGAAAAAAACGGACAATGTCGTAAATTGTCTGCAAAGAATGTTTCAGGTCAGACAGTTCCGTTTCGTCCAGAAACGTGCCTTCCGGCCGGATACGGTTCAGCGCCGTACGGAGGTCGATATAGTGATCGGAAGGGAAGGCTCTGTCGCCTTGAAGGATTCGCACAAACTCGTCGGTTTGCTCGAGATGCGCCGATACGACGGCCTGCCTGTCCGAGAAAGTCATTTCCCCGACGCGCTCTTTCCCCAGTGTGCTCAGGCATTTTTCGCCGACAAGCGTCCTGATTTTGTCAAAACCTGTTTTCTGTTCAAAGATTTCCGGATAAATCACAAATCGTCAAATATTATTCTTGGAGTCAATTCAGTTCAATCGTTTTTTCCGAATAGAAGACCGGACGCACCACGATTCTGATGCGTTCGTTGCCGCGGCGGATGTCGAACGTGCAGGACGAGTTCCGCGTCGGATTGACAAACGGCTGGAATGCGTACAGGTAGGAAAACGCCGTCATATTGTTGTCCTTTGCAAAATCTTTGGCTATCCGGTTATATTTGAACGTATCCCAGAACATGCGTCCGGCGAAGCCGTTTGCATCCGTGAACCTCGTTCCCTGATCCCTGTATTTAAGCGTGTTCGTAATAAACTGGCGATAGGCGGCGGTAAATTCCGGTGCGGTGTAGTCCATCCGTTTACCTTCGATTTTTTCGATGATGTCATTGGGCAGGATGCCGGCTTTGGAAGCGGGCGAGTCGAAATCAATGCTTACCACTTCGTTGATCCGGTAGATGTTGTAATTGATGCCTGTGTAGTTGTACGCCTTCTTTGTCAGGATAAACTGGACGTTGCGGTTATATTTCATGTAAGGAAACTGCATGCACATCAGCGGGATGTGTATCGCGGCATATTCTTCAAGAGAATAGGGCGCGCTCATCAGTTCGTTGGCCTCGCATTCCCACAGGATCCTGCCCGGAACGAACCGCTGGTCGATAAAACGAATCCCCAGCTGCAGGACGTATTCCGCTTCGGATTCGGGCGTCGAGGACGAATAGAAAGGGAACTTCACCACCTTGTCGCGCGTGATGTCGTATCTGAAGACAGGCGCCTGTTCTTCCGTCGCCTTGCTTTTCTTCCTGAAACTGGGATTCTTGTCGAACACATAATACGTATGTATCACAATGTCGGGATTCAGCGCATTGACACTTAGCCCTTTTTTTGTCAACACTGCTTTCAGCGTTTCGTTGATGACGGATTCGATCTTCGAAGTCGATTTGTCGCCTTCCACAACGGAGAAATCGAACGTCTTGAACTGCGAAAAGTCGGTCGCGTCTTCGGTCGCCGCGGAGACAAAGGGACAAACAAACAGGCGGTCGTGCGTATCTTCCACGCTGTACATCGAAAAGGCGGCAGCCAGCTGGCTTTCGTTCAGCGACCGGTTCGAATAACATTCTTTCGTGAGAGGCGCCACCCTTGCCGAATCGGAAAAATTGCGCACTGTCAGCACGATGTGGCTGTCTTCGGTGGCTGTCAGCAGCGAATCCACGTCGTCCATCGTAATGGCCGTTACTTTCAGGCTGTTGATTTCCTCTATAATGTCATTTTGCCTGATACCTGCCCTTTCTGCGGGAGAGTTCGGATATACCTTCATGATGACAGGCTTGTCTTTACCCCAGTTTTTATTGTTACTAAATTCGTAGCTGAATCCCAGACGACAGCGCATCTCACCCTCCTGCGCCGAGACGGCCATCAATACATTAACCAAAATTGCGGCTGAAATTACTTTTCTCATTTTTCAAACTGTTTTTAATTAACAAAAACGGTATCTTTACTTTCAATTCGAGGACAAAGATAGCGATATTTTCAACCTGTCGGAATGCGTGGCAAAATATTTGATATAAAGTAATAAAAGAGATTTGCTTCGAAAGGGATTGCAAGACGTTCCAGCGAAGTATTATACTGTGATAATAAATCGAATAAAAAAAATTGATTGGATATGAGCAATAAAAACAAGTCGAATACATCTGCAAAAAAACAGGTAAAGGACGAAAAAGAAAAGACAAAAATACAGAAAGAATCTGCAAATACGGCGGAAAAGGAATTGCCGGCTGACAATGTGGCGGACGAGACCGTCGTGCCGTCAGACGAAAAAAATGAAAATAGCATTGAACTCAAGTATGCGGAATTAAACGATTCCTACTTGCGGCTGATGGCGGAGTTTGACAATTACCGTAAACGGACGCTGCGCGAAAAGGCGGATTTAATCAAAAGTGGAGGCGAATCCGTTTTGACAAACCTGCTGCCGGTCATCGACGATTTCGAACGTGCAATAAGCAATAGCAAAAATACGGAAGACATTGAAGCTATCGTGCAGGGTATTGAATTGATATACAGCAAATTTACAATATTCCTGTCGCAACAGGGCGTCAAGGCGATAGAAGCCGTGGGGAAACCGTTCGACACGGAACTGTTCGAGGCCATTGCCACAATTCCCGCTCCTTCGGACGACCGAAAAGGTACGGTACTGGATTGCGTACAAACGGGATATGTCTTGAACGAAAAGGTGATAAGACATGCAAAAGTAGTGGTGGGGGAATAAAATCGAAAGCTGAGCGAAATTAAGAAATCATGGCGAAACGAGATTATTATGAAGTGCTGGGCGTAAGCAAAAAAGCTTCGCTCGACGAAATAAAAAAAGCATACCGGCAAAAGGCCATACAGTATCATCCGGACAAGAATCCGGGCGACAAGGGGGCGGAGGATAAATTTAAGGAAGCGGCGGAAGCATACGACGTGCTGAGCGACGAACAGAAACGCAGCCGCTACGACCAGTTCGGACATGCGGGCACAGGCGGAGCCTCGCAGGGCGGATTCGGCGGCGGAGGCATGACGATGGAAGATATTTTTGCTCAGTTCGGAGATCTTTTTGGAGGCCATTTCGGCGGATTCGGGAATTTCAGCGGATTCGGCGGCAGTTCGCGGGGAGGCGGATATGCTTCGACGAACCGGGGCGCGGATTTGCGTGTAAAAGTAAAAGTCACGCTCAAGGAAATCGCGACAGGCGTGGAGAAGAAAATCAAAGTAGGTAAATACGTGAGCTGTACCAAATGCCACGGCAGCGGCGCCGAAAACGACAAGGCCTATACCTCGTGCCCTACTTGTAAAGGGCACGGCTACGTCACCCGTGTTGCCAGCACCCTGCTGGGACAGATACAAACCCAATCCACCTGCCCGACGTGCGGCGGCGCGGGAAAATCCATCACAAAAAAGTGTCCCGAATGTAACGGCGAAGGTATCATCCGGTCGGAAGAAATCATCACGCTGCACATTCCCGCCGGTGTAGGCGAAGGAATGCAACTTTCCATGCGGGGCAAGGGAAATGCTGCCCGTCGCGGCGGCGTGAACGGCGACCTGCTGATCGTCATCGAAGAAGAAAAACATTACGACCTGATTCGCGACGAAAACGATTTGATATACAATCTGCTGCTGACAATGCCCCAGGCCGTGCTGGGCGATTCGGTGGAAGTGCCCACCGTCGACGGCAAGGTGAAAGTGAAAATCGAACCGGGTACGCAACCGGGCAAAGTGCTCCGCCTGCGCAACAAGGGACTCCCGTCGGTAAACGGTTACGGGACGGGCGACTTGCTGATCAACATAAACGTCTATATTCCCGAAACCCTTTCCGCATCCGAAAGAGAAAAAATCAAGACAATGGTTTCGTCGGAAAACGTTCGCCCCAGCCAGTCTTTCAGAGACCGTATCTTCAGCAAATTCAGGAACCTTGTGGATTGATAGATATAGTCTTCCGCCCAGGCAGAAAATCAGTTCCTGTGCGACGTGCGCGGCAATTTCACATTCAGTCCGGAAAAGTTGATAGAAATTTAATGCAAAAAACCTGTTTGATGAAAATCAATAAAACAAATGCCGCCCGCCTGTTAGATCAGGCAAAAATCAAATACGAACTTATCCCATACGAGTTCGATGAGAACGATTTGAGCGCTTCGCATGTAGCGAAAGCTTTGAACGAGCCGATAGAGCAAGTTTTCAAAACGATTGTGCTGAAAGGCGACAAGAGCGGTTATTTTGTTTGCGTCATTCCGGGCGATAGCGAAGTCGATTTGAAAAAAGCGGCGAAAGTGTCCGGCAACAAAAACTGCGACCTGATTCCGCAAAAAGACCTGTTGCCTTTAACCGGATATATTCGGGGCGGTTGTTCGCCGGTAGGCATGAAGAAACGTTTCCCAACCTATATTCATGAAACTTGCTTGCTGTATGAACATATTTTTGTCAGCGCCGGACAGCGAGGGTTGCAGATGAGAATCGGGATAACGGATTTGATTGAAGCTACGGAAGTGGAAACGGCGGAAATAGTATAATGCGATTATCAGGATGTTGCACGCATATCTATCGTTACAGTCTGAAACTGCATTTGCTCGCCTTTTGCCTAAAAGGAACGCTGCCTATTCCCAATAAAATCCATTTTTCTGTTGCTTCTGAGAACGACCTCGCTGTTATCAGAGAACGTAACTGACTTGACAGTCTGTTTGATACATAGGTATTTGCCGATAAAATCTATATAGATGGGGACTATTTCAAACCTCGTGAAAAATGTATTCAATTAGACCTTAAAAGTTTGCAACAGAATATAAAAACTCCAAAAAACAGTAATATAGATAGAAAAATGAACCTCTGGATGATGATATGCAGAATTTTACGTAACTTTGCCAAACATTATATAGAAAATTTATATGCAAAAATATTCAGTCAATCAGCAACTTATAGAAACGGTTTTGGCGTCGGTTAAAGCAGGTGAAATAGCTATACCTGAAATTCAGAGACCGTTTGTGTGGGACAGTTCGAATGATTACGACATAAAACAAATTTCAGACAGACCATTTGAGGACGTGATGAAAGAGCGGGAAGAAGCCGAATTGTCGGGTGCATACTGGAATGTTTCGTTCTATGTTTACATGCAATCGGAAATCAATATTAAAATCGGTAACCGTCCACCGAAAGAATACTTTGGGTTAATACAAAGTCATATACAAAATGCCAATCCTCAAATAAGCGGAATATCGACTGAAACGAAATTATTGGAAAATCTGCGAATGAATTGTGTGCCGACAGAAATTTTAGACATGGAATTGAAAGATTATCAGGAGTTTTTGGCGATGAGAAGAAAGTTGATGGCGGAGAAAATAAAGGGGTACTATTTTACGTTATAAATTAAGATGGCATGAAAACATTATTTGAAGATATCACTATAGAGACACTATTTCCTCCATTACAAAAAGGGAAAAGTGGTATATTATCGACAAATAACTATGAATCTGTTGCCAAAGATTTTTCTCCGGAAGTCCTGTTTGCTTTAGAAATGGCTAAGAATAGATTCCATGCAGATGCTGTTTATTTTCGATATTTTTCTGATGAGCGAGCGGCAACCCCGCAGCTATACCTGTTTGATTACAGTAGGAAAAGAATAACGAAAGAGGATAAAAACAGGATTCATCTTCAAATGTGGAATGGTTATCAGGTTCCTGTATACGGTATTATAGATAAATCGTCAATTTCTATTTTTGATGCAAGGGAAACGCCTAAAAACAAAAAGGGTGTATATGCCCGTGAAATTATTAAATTAGCGGCAAAAACTGCTACCGATACAATCCGGTCTTTTGCCGACGGATTATTTTGGGAAGAAAATCCCAATCATTTTAAATTTGAGGAATCTGCGGCAAGGGATCTGATTTACGGCTTGAAAAATGTCTATAAAGATTTTCAGGAAAAGTCTGGAATAGACAGTCATATCGCTCTAAAATTATTGGTTCAAAGTCTTTTAATAAAATATTTGGAAGAACGGGACGAAAAGAGTAAAAGTGGATATTTTGCAGGGACTTATTTCAAACATCACTTTCAATGCGAAAATTTCTGTGATACAATTCGCAAGGGAAAACTGTTGGATTTATTAGACCAACTGGCTCAGGATTTTAATGGAAAAGTATTTGAATGGGATAAAAATACAGAAAGAGATGCACGAATCGTCATTCAAAAAGCAGAGATTAAACTATTAGCCGATTATTTGGACGGCGATAATCAAGACAATCAGTACGTGCTATGGCGATTATATTCGTTTGAACACTTGCCGATAGAAGTAATCAGTTCTGTATATGAAGAATTGCTTACCAACAGTAAAGATATTGTTTATACACCGGAAATGATTGTCGGCACATTGGTGGATGAATGTATGCCATTGAACAATCCCCAATCCGATTTTAAACTGATAGACGTCAGTTGTGGATCGGGGATTTTCCTTGTAAAAGCGTTTAAACGAATGGTGCAGTGGTGGCGATACGAACAATGGCTAAAAACCGATAAATTGGATAAACCTCCATTGGATGTTTTAAATGATTTACTCTTAAAAAGTATTCATGGCATAGATATTCAGCAAGACGCCATTCGGTTATCGGTATTCAGTTTGGCATTAGCTATTCTTGATGAGGTTAATTTGGACCCGCCGACATGGGAACAACTGCAATTCCCGAATTTAGACAGCAATATTGTTACACAAAATTTTTTCAAGTATATTGCCAGTAAGTCTGGCAACAATTTTGATTTGGTTATTGGAAATCCGCCGTTTAATTTGCCTAAAGATGAAAAAACAGGCAAAGAACCCGACCGGAAACAATATTTCAAGAAATTAAAAGACGAAACCGGTTATCAAAGCGGAATCAATATTCCTGATGAAAATCCGGCATTACATTTTCTGGTACAATCCATGACATTGCTTAAGCAGGACGCCACACTCTGCCTGATTATGCCTTCCGGACCATTGCTTTATCAAAAAGATTTGAAATTTAAACAAGTCCTGTTTTCTAAATACAACCTGCTGCAAATCATCGATTTTACTAAATTAGCCGATAAACTTTGGGGACGGAAAAAGGTCGCTACGGCTGCATTATTCCTGCAAAAATCGGAACCGGACAAGGAAAATGTATTGCATTTGGTTGCTAACAGAATCGTTTCTAATCAAAATCGCCTGTTCTTGGAATTTGACCACTACGATTTTCATTGGATTACGAAAGAAGATATTTTACATAATCCTTATATTTGGAAAGCCAATTTGCTGGGTGGAGGACGGATTGTACGACTAATAGAAAAATTGTCTGTATTACCGACACTTGGAGATTTTTTAAAAGATAAGAAAAAGGAAAAACAGTGGATTGTGGGAGATGGGTACATTAAAGGAAAACCTGATAGCGAATTAGTTTCAACTGATTTTAAAAAAAAGAAAGGCGGATATAGTTCGGCAGATTTCCTGACAGGAAGCCTATGTTTTGATCCAAATGATTTTGATGAAAATGGAATAACTCGGACTTATGTAATACAGGATCGTTATTTTCAATGGCCTCGTATTCAGGAGTTATTCCAAGCCCCTTTATTGTTGATAAAAAAGAATATTGAAAAAGAAAGTGTGCCGATAATAATTTCCGAAAATAATATTTCATTTAAAAATGAGATTATTGGAATTCATGCGCCACAAAATGATATTGATTTGTTACGAAAGATAGAAGCAAATTTCAAAAACAGTCATTTTGTCAGGTTTTATTTAACTGTGATAAGTTCAAGATCAGGAATAAACCGTTCTATATCAACTTTGTTACAGCAGGATATACTCAGTTTACCTTTTTCTGACAATGAGCCAACGAGTTCTTTATCTATGGCTGATGAAATTATAGTCAAAGATATTGTTCATTATTATTTGAGTAAAAATGAGGATGAATTAGCACAATCCACCTCAATTGATAAAATAAATGTTTTTTCGTCCGTATTCTGTCGTACCCTTAACAGCATTTACCAGACCGAAGAAAAATCATTTCAGTTATTTAAAATATTGGATGCCGGTAAGTATTACGCGCTGCATTTTGAATATTCATCCCCAAATATTCGGGTAACAGAGGAAAAAACGGATGATTTGGAACAATACGTTGAGCACCTTATACCCCCCTCTCAGGAAAAACAGCCGGAGTCCGTCCACATACAGAAGATTATGAAAATCATCGGCAAAGACTGCGTATTACTTGTTAAGCCCAAACAATTACGGTATTGGTTGCCGTCTATTGCGTTGCGAGATGCCGATGAAGTTTTTGCCGCTTACATTAAAACTCGCCTATCCTTATGTTGAGAGATAGTAGCCTATCATATCATAGCGGAGAGATTAGTGTTGCCTCAAATTACGAGGTTGATAGAATATGGAATTTTATTGATACAAACATATCCGGTTTCGTCCCCTATTTTCAGTCTTTCAAAGACTCAAATAAGGAAAATCGAATCAGTGATTTTTTAATCTATTACTTTCAATGTTGTATGTCGGAACAGTTGAACGGATTTTCACCCTATTATTTTGGGAAAAACCCTACTCAACCACAGTCAGACAGAGAAACCGATGTTGGTGTTTTTGCAATTATTCCCAATGCAAAACCGGTTACACTAATCGAATTCGAAGCTAAACGCCTTTCCAAAACCGCAAATAATAAAGAATATGTGTGTGGAGAAAGAGGCGGAATAGAACGGTTTAAAAGAGAAAAACACGCACCTCACCTTTCCGTATGTGGAATGTTGGGGTATGTGCAAAGTAAGGATACCAAACACTGGGTAAACCAAATCAACAATTGGATTCATGAATTGTCTGACAGAAATACAGATATATCCATTCACTGGTCAAATGAAGAAATTTTGACAAAAGTCATTGCATTTCCCAAAGTGGGAAAATATTTCTCTAATCACAGACGTCCGTCTATGAATAACAACATTTCTTTATGGCATTATTTTATTGAATTATGAGCATCCACTCCATCCACCTCTACCACA
>JAISXP010000183.1 GCA_031270465.1 Tannerella sp.
AATGTGTTGCTGTACACGCCCGATTCGACGCTGATTACCGGCGCCTCGACGGATGGCGACGGCATATTTTCGCTCAGGACGAGTCGCGCCGGCGAATGTTTCTTCTCCGTCACTTTCGTAGGTTTTGCGCCGCAGCGATTCGACCTGAACCTGACCGCCAGGAGCCGCAATGCCATTCATCCCGACATCCTGCTTCGCCCGTCGGATATGGAGTTGCAGGAGGTCGAAGTCGTCGCCCGCCGCCGGCCTGTGATCTACAAACTCGACAGGAAAGTGATCGAGGCCTCGGGATACATCTCGGCTTCGGGGGGCACGGCCATCGATATTCTTGCTCAGACACCCTCGGTCAGGGTGGATGCAAACGGGGAACTTACCTTCCGCGGCAGTTCGGGGTTCAAGGTCTATATCGACGGCAAGCCGGCTACGGTGGACGGCAGTGCCGCGCTGGAACAGATTCCCGCCGGACAGATAGAGAACATCGAAATCATCAGTACTCCTTCGGCGAAAAACGAAGCCGACGGCATCGCGGGAATCATCCAGGTAAACACGCGAAAACAGACCGGCGAGGGATGGAGCGGAATGATAAACACCATGGGCAGCACGGTGGAATCGCGCAACGTCGATTTTCTGGCCTCGTACGGGAACCGCCGTCTCCGCTGGCAAACGTCGGGCGAGGCTTCGCGGAGGTATCTGGTCAGCGATTTCGACCAGTTGAAGCATATCCGTGCGGACGACATCCTGACGACCACACACGCCACGGGCGAACGGAAAAGTTTCGTAGACCTGTATGCCCTCCGCAGCGGACTGGACTGGAATAGGGATAAAACCACATGGTCGGCTGCGCTGGAGACGCGATACCGCGTACGCAACCGCGGAGGGTATCTTCATTACGAAGACTCCTATCTGCCGGATATCGGCACGGAAACGGCCGCTTCGTACGACGGGCACGATTTCGTCCGGCTGAACGACTGGACGTTCAGAGGCGATATTGGCTTCGAACATCGCTTTTCGGACGACGGTCATCTGCTGAAAGGCGTCTTCTTCGCCTTTTATGAACACGACGCGATGGAATTTTTCTTTACCGACCTGTTCGACATGTCCGGCAACAGAGCGCAGGGGCACAGGGCATGGGAACACGAGTATCGCCTCACGGCGCAGGGCAACCTCGACTACGTCCGCCCGTTCGCCAACAAAACCGGCAAATTCGAAGCCGGATATTACTTCTTCACCTATACCGAAGACGGCGATTACACGGTCGATTTCTACAACCCGTCGCTGGGCGATTTCGAACGCCGGGACGACCTGTACAACAAATTCGTTTTCCGGCGAGACATTCATGCCCTGTATGCGATGCTGTCGGATACTTATGCCGGATTCAGCTATCAGGCCGGTTTGCGGGGTGAACTTATCCACCGCAAACTGGAAAACAGCGAAGCATGGGCGCGCCACACGCGAAACAAGTTCGACCTCTTTCCCTCGGCGCATCTCGCGTATGCCTTCGACGAAAACAACCGCCTGAATCTGGGATATTCGCGACGGATCACCCAGCCTCAACTCTTTTACATGGAACCGTACGTCGTATATGTCGACTACTACACCGCGCAGTGCGGCAATCCGGAGATTCGCCCGGAATACACCAATTCCATCGAACTGACCTACAGCAAAACGATCGGCCGGCATTCGGCCGCCGCAACCCTGTTCCACCGCCGCCGCACGGATAAAATAGAGCGGGTGCGCGTGCCTTACCACACCGGCGTCACGCTCGACTCGATGGCAAACGTGGGTAACGACTATGCTTCGGGCGCGGAACTGGCAACTGCCATCCAGGCCGCAAAATGGTGGAACATGGACGTCGGCGGAAGTCTGTTTTACTACACCATCGCAAACGAATACAAAACGGGCGACGACGAGGAAAGCCTGAACTGGCAATTCTCCTTCAATCACAATTTCGACGTGGCAAAAAACACGCGCATGAGACTCGAAAGCTACTTCGTCGGCCCGTCGGTAAGCACGCAGGGACGGGTCGACGAGTTTTTCTACTTCAACTTCTCGGTGCGTCAGCAACTGCTAAACCGCAGTCTCTCCGCCACCCTGAACGTGAAGGACATGCTTTCGACCGCAAAATACGTGGATACGAAAAACGGCGCGAACCTGGATTCCAGAACCGTCATCTATCCCCGGTCGCCGCTGATCACACTGTCTCTGAGCTACACTTTCAACAATTTCAAATCGCAGAAAAAGGAAGAAAAAGTTTCGCACGATTTATTTGAAGGCACGAACCGGTAGATTTCAACTGCCGGCCGGATTGAGCATGGAGAATGGCAAATCGGGAATTTAGCGGAGCGAAGCATATTTCTCCGCCAGAAAGGTCAGAAACGTATTGATTTGCCTGATAGCATTCACTGTTTCGGGATTCACTTCCTTTTTTTGCAGACGGAGTAAAAGATAACCGTATACGGCCGTAAAACACGTTTCTATTTCAGGTATTTCCACTCCGCCGGATTTTGCCCGCAACTGTACGATGCAGGGCAGTGTCCGGTAATAGAGCGCACCGTAGGCCGTCTCCTCCGGATCGTTCAGCAGACGCAGATGAAGTTCGGAAAGCTCCGTCAGCACATTTCGGTTCAACTGAATATGGCCTTTTTCCTTCACCCCTTCGATTCGCATCATGTCTGTCAGTTCTTCGTACCAGTGGACGATTTGCCGCCTGACCTCTTCCGGCTGGTCATAACGGTCGATAACGGAACGCTTGATAACTTCAATATCAAACCCGCAGGCACGTATCAGATCCTCTACCTGCCACATGTAGAACAGGTATTCCGCAATATTTTCCTTCTTTTTCTGTCTGGCGATAATCATGCTGCAAAAATACATAATTTATTCCAGATACTGCACGCGGCACGGTTTTGTGCATCGGATTAGCCGTTCAAAGATTCAAATAATCAAAGATTTTCGGCGAAAGCATCCCGTGTGTCGATGAACATCATTGTTTAATAGGGAAAAAGGAGAAAGACGCCCGAAGCGATTCGGACGCCTTTCGAATCTATAAAAAAAAGCAGACCTTAATATACCGTATTCTGCGGATCGAAATTACACCATCCGCTCATCCAGTTGTTCGAATTGTTTTCGTTCGGCCCGAAAGCGCCGATATAATTGACCTTGTCGAA
>JAISXP010000089.1 GCA_031270465.1 Tannerella sp.
AATCTTTTTTTGAGGTGCTATTGCCTTTTTTGATTAGGATGATTATTAACCACAGAGATCACAGAGGGCACAGAGGAAAAATAAACTCTGTGTTCTCCGTGTCCTCTGTGGTAAAAAAACGATCCATAAGATTAAAAGATGAGTAGGATTTCGGGATTCCCCACCTTCGGAGGGCTGTCCGAAGGACTGGGGTGGTTCCCTGTATCTTGAGAACGTTTGAAGACCTTTCATATTTGCCTAATCGGGAAAAGCACACTGTCTTTCGGACACCTCCACAGGAGGGGAACGCAGGACAACGACTAAGTCCCGCAGGGACTTTGACAGTGTCAGGTTTTGCTCAGTCGAGAAAACCACACCGTCCTTCGGATACCCCCTCCACAGGAGGGGAATGCAGGACAGCCTGACATTGATCGGTGCGTAACATGAGTGATTGAACGCGTTTTTTATAATTTGTGCGATATAATAGCACCTCAAAAAAAGATTTAGCCCATAAATCAATTGCTCAGTTGTTTGACCAAAATTTTTGGAATAATTTTTAGGGTGACGCATTGTCGAAGTCAGGAAGTGACCGGACTGATTCTGATGCTGTTTTCAAAAAGAAAGTGATAGTCCTGTCCGAACGGCAAAAAAAAGAGAAAGCGCTTTAAAAGCATCTTTCTCTTTTTTTTAGGATATATTACATGGAATGATCGGACGAGGCAGAACCTCGTCCGATCGTTGAGTCTTTGAATCAAGTCATGCCACACATAAACTTACCGGATCACTATCTTGTATCTCTTCCCGTTGTCGAGGGTCACTACTACATAGAAGCCGGCATTCAGCGACGTGCTGTTTGTCTTGCCGGCGGCGAGTGCAAAGTTTTTGACCAGCGCGCCCGTAAGCGTGTAAATCCTGGCTTCGCCGGAATGAGTAGCGTAGATGTGTACCTGTCCTTCGGAAGTCCAAACCCGCGGGATGTCGACTTCTTCGACGCCTTGTCCGGGATCCGCCTCCGTCGCGGTGATACTGACGCTGAAGTGTTCGCGTACGGCGTGTACTGTGATGCTGAATATATCGTTACCAAGCGGAACAATGGTGATGCCTTCCTCGTCGGACAGCAGTCGCCGGCTGGTGCTCACTGCGGGCAACATGCCGCTGTATGGCCCGGTCAGCGTCACCGTAAGGATGAAATCTTCTCCGCTGTTCACGTGCTGAGTACCCGCTGCCGGAGCGGTAATGACATTCGGAATGGACAGTATCTGAATCTCGCGCACAATCTGGGGATCAATGTTTATGGTGTCATTGAAAAAACCGCGTATGGGGAAATGCATATCTTCATCGCAGCCGTCCGGCTCCCGGAAATAGATAATACCTGTCAGGTTGGCTATCTGCGAAGGCGTTACCTGCAGCCAGGCGCTTTCCCATGTGACGTCGTCGAAACTGCGTTCCAGGTTGGGCGAGCCGCCCTTGATATTGAGTTCCAACTTTCCGGGATACATCGTCGTAGGCGGAATATATACCATATTGTCCACATTCGGGATATTATAGAACTGGAACCATGCCGACGTGTCGCTGGGCAGTCCGGGCGACGAGACGACAATCGCGCCCGTCCCGCCGTTCAGATTATCCGGAACCTGCAGCGTTTTGAGCGTGAGATACAGTTGTGTTTCGCCACCGCGCAGCGTTACCTTTGCCGGTGGACGGACGCCACCCTGCATGGCGAGATAATCTTTCGCCAAACCCAGATAGGTGAGATTCACCTCGCGGTCGGCGCCGTCATCGGGAATTGTAGCCGTGAAGACATATTCACAAATGCCGAACCATTTGCCGTCCACCGGATCGACGACAATCGCCGGGGCGGCGTCTACCGTCGTGTATCCGATCGCGTAGGGATCCGGCATTGCGTCGTTCAGAAGCAGCGTGAACGGATGGATTACGGGCGTCACCGTGTTATTGCCCGGCGCCGGCACCGTGATGGTAGCCGTCAGGCCGTCTATTGCGGCATGTGGAGCTACCTGAATACCGTTCAGAATCGCCGCAGGCAGTTGAATCTTCAGGATTCCCATGGCCTCGGCATATTGCAGATTGGTGCCGTAGACCGTCAGCAGTACATTTCCACCTTGGTAAGGCAGCAATATCGGATTGGGTTCTATGCCGTAGCCGATGTTTAGCCCCGGATAGTTCGGGCCGGGTATGATGGTCGGAATCCGCACCTTGAAGCCGCTGATCTTTTCGTCCATCGTGTTGCCCACGTTGTTTCTGATTTTGCCGCTTGCGAGGGTAATTTTGTAGTCGCCTTCGCCGAATGCGGAAGGCGTACCCGTGACGGTGACCACGTGTGCACCGGCTGCGGCGTTCCATTCATACGCCGTCACGCTCCAGTCGGCATACGGCACACCGTCTTTCTGTATAGAGACGACAGGCACGGCGAGCGACGCATTCATGTAAAGCGTGCCCGTATCTTCCCACAAACTGTCAATATCGGCGCCGCTACTGCCGTTGGCATTTACGGTAAAGGTGAAACTGTTCTGAGACGTGATAAAGACGCTGTCCGCCGCAATGTCGTACGTGAAATCGAACGTCGCGTAGGGCTTGTCCGTATTGTATTTTACGTTCAGCGCATTGGATCGGTCGTCGGTGCGTATCAAGTGGTCGTCGTAGGCGATGTCTTCCTTCGCATAGAGCTGTATGTACTGGCCGTTCGTCAGCAACGCTTCCGGCGTGGTGGTGAAACGCCACTTGTCCGACGGCGACACCCCGACGGGCGCCATGCCCGACACCGTACCGCCGGTACTCTGTATGTCGCTGTTCGTCAATCCCGATACCGGTCGGACAAAGGTGGCCTCGACCACAAACGACCCGTTGGTCTCATCAATTCCGGACGGCGCAGTGTCCAGCACCGGCGGGGGCAGCATGATGCGTACCACGTTGACGGTAAACGTTTGCGATTTGGTTACGAACGCAGGCACATTGTCGGCGTTGAACCGCACGGATCCCGTATAGGCGCCCACGCCCAGATCGGTATTCAACCGCGCCTTCACCTGAAACTGAGCGCCCGGAGCAAGGTATGTGCCGCTCGCATCGGTGGTCAGCACACCCAGCAGGGCTGCCTGGATTTTGGCATCCAGCGAAGTTCCGTCTTCGGCCGTGTGATATGGCGCCGTAAGTTCAATTTCCATATTGTACAGTTTGGTGTTTCCGTTGTTACTGAAGGTCAGCGTCACGGCTTTCGCAATGGCTTCCGTCGCGTTATATCCCAGCAACAGGTCGGCCGTATCCATGGGCGCCACTGCACCGATGGGCGGTACGTATTTCGTCATCGTCATCACCGGATCATACACCGGTGCATTCAGTTTAACCTTGATATTGGGCGTCATTGTCCGCGTCTCAGGCACATACTCGAATCCCTTGTCGTTCTTGGCGTCGGTAAAGAAGGTGATGTTGCCGGTAAACGTGCCGTAGTTCTGCACAATGTTTTTCCCTGCAAATTCCGGATTCCAGAGAGTAAGGCCGTCCGCAGGATATACCTTGCTTTCTCCAAGATACATCCGTTCGGGGTCGCGAGTCGGTGCAAACTGTTCGAGTTTACGTTTCACATCGGGGTCTCCGCTCAAATCCAGATACATGGTGGTAGCCCTGTAATCCTCGGTATAGACCGTAAACTGGGGCGACTGCGGGTCGCCGATATATACGATGTAGTTTGCTCCGGACAAACCTTTCCCTGCATTGGGCGTGTTGGCGGTGATTTTTGCCGGAGGAACAGCGATTACGCAAGAATTAGGTACATAACTGCCAATATTTCCCGAACCATTATCACAACCGCCGCCGATACCGGGACTGTGTACACCTCCGGTAGCTGTAACATCGCCGCCTGTAATTACAATATTTCCGGTGTAAAGTCCTTGCCAGCCGCCTCCTCCAATACCTGCGCCACAGTTTCCTCCCTGTGCAACAATGGTTCCACTGGTTATGATGATATTTCCACCTGTGGTACGTCTATTGCCGCCAGCCGTGCTGGCGGTACCTGCTCTCATATAAAACCCGTTATATTCGGGGCATGTCCCAATGTAGGTTCCGGTAGAATTGGCATCTCCAAGCGTATTTTGCACACAAGACCCTCCAATTCCGGCTGCACCGGCTATACTCATATCCGTATTGCGCGTATCGGCCTTCAGATATCCACTGGCATTATTGCTGGGGTCAATGGCGCTGATATCTATCTGAGCACCCTGGTCTACCTGTAATCCTGCAGCCACACTGTTGGCTCCGTTTCCCGAGTTTAAAAAATTATTACCCTTAAGAATCAGCCTGACTTTGGTAGTCGGATTATTGTTGTCTCCATTAAAAGTGCCGAAAATTCGCATGGGCGCCAAGTTAATAGGACAAACAATATTCACACTATCCAGCGTGATCGTACCATCGTAACCGTTTTGCACATTAATCCGGTTGACCGTTTGCGTACCGTGCCCTTTGAAAATATAGTCGCCGCTACCGGGCGCAATCACATACGGATTGGTGCCTACGGTTGTGATATCTACTGTAGTAGTGACTTGCGCCATTACTTTCGCGGGAAACATGACGAGCGCAATGCCGAGTATAAACAGGGCGGCTATCGTTTTTTGCCGTTTCCTGCCGAGCAAATGAATAACTGTTTTCATATCTTTAATTGTTATTGATTTCATATTTATATGTTGTTTTATTTGCAGGGGCAACCGCAAGGGCTGCCCCTACGGTTTTAAAATCCGCTTACTTTAAATCTGCTTCCGTCGTTGAATGTGACGATATAGAATCCGGGCGCCAGCGGCGTACGGTTTGTCTGTCCGGCTTCGACGGAGATACTGCGCACCAGTGCGCCGGTCGGGGTATACACTTTCGCTTCGCCCGAACGGATGGCGGAGATATACAGTTGCCCGTCGGCAGCCCAAACGCGCCATGCTTCCACGTCAGCAGTTGCACTGTTGGGATCGGACGTCATCCGTATCCCGATGTTCACTGTTTCGCGCACGACACGCACACGCACTTCGAACGAGCCGTCGTTATTGGGAGTCACCACAACGCCTATCGAATCGGGCACGCTGCGCCGGTCTGTCGACACTTCGGGAATCATTCCCGCATACCGTTCGCCGGGCGTCAGTTGGAAGACAAAATCTTCGCCGCTGTACACCTGATAGGAGTGTCCTCCTGCCGGCACGGTGACGATATTCTGAACAGCAGGCAGAGTAATCACGCGCTGTATGCTGTAGTTGATGGTCGCATCGACGGAGACGGGGATGATCACCTCATAACATCCGGCAGGTTCGCGGAAGCGTACCTCCGGCCCCATGTTCGACAATTCGGTCGGTGAAGCCGGCGTCCATGCGTTTTGCCACGAATCGCCGTCGTTAAGGCTGCGCTGCAGATACGGCGAGCCGCTGCGCACAAGGGCGAGGTAGCCGGAATACAGCGTGGTAGGCGAAATGTAGACTACATCGTCGGGAGTCGGACGGTTGTAAAAATGCAGTCCGGAGAGCGTAACAAGTGGCGTGCCGCCCAGCTTGACCGCGATTTCGCCCTCGCCGCCTTCTTGTGCGGCGGGCACACGCAACGATTGCAGCGTGATTTCCTTTTCCGTATCACCTGCGGCCACCGTCAGCGTGACGGGAGCGGGACTGCCGTCCGGTGCGACAATATTGCCCGTCGCCAGATTGCGATATTCGAACGTCAGTTGCCGGTCGACGGCAGAAGCGGCGAAAGACAGTGCGACGGTTTGCGGACAACCTTCGTACCAGCTTTTCGAGGTCTGCACAATAAAGTGGCCGACCTTTTGACTCAGGTATTTGCCGAGATCGTTGCGAATTATGTTTCCTTTCAGTGTGACTGTATATGCGCCCATGCCGAAGACGCCGTTCACCGTGACCGTATTTCCGCTCACGACGGCATCCCATCCTTCGACCGTTTCGCCGTCGCAGGTGATTTCGATCACTTCGTCGATATTGTCGCTGTTCACGGGTGTGGAGCCGATAAAGAGGGCGGATGTAAGACCGTAGGAAGTGACGGTAAAGGAGAAGCCGTTCGGGTCTGAGACAAATAGCTGTCCTTCGGTAAAGCTGAACGCGCAGACAGGCCTGTCTGCCCTGTAAAGCACGCTGACGGTATCGGATTCGCTGGCGGTACGTGCGCCATATTCGTCGAGCGCGACATTCAAGCGTATCCATGCCTCGATCTGTGTGCCGTCGGGAGCGGTCGGGTCGGGCGTGACATCGAACGACCAGATGCTTGCACGCACGGGCGAGCCTGCTGGATTGTCCATTGTCACATTGGATGGCGTCCCTCCGCCTGTGACGGCGATGTCTGCTGCCGTCAGTCCGGACACGGGACGTTCGAAGGTGGCCGTGACGTGGAATGGATTACTGTCGGTCGTCGTGATGGGCGGCGTCAGCGCCAGCGTCGGCGGATTCAGCAGGAAGGCTATCTCCAGCGTGAAGTTTCCCGTTACAATTCCCGCCGAACTTTCTATTTTGACGGGGAGCGTATAAGTCGTTCCTGCGGCGCTGAGGTAAGGCGTTCCGCTGAGCAGTCCTGCGGAGCTGAGGGACAGTCCGGCCGGCAACGGCGTCAACGATACGACGCTTGGCGCCGGGACGCCTATCACTTCGAACTGGAATGAGTAGGGCTTTCCGGCGTAGGCTGTGGGCAGCGGCGTCAGCGTGTCGGAGACAAACGCCGGAGCTACTACCGGTCCTGTCGGCACGATACTGATGATGTATTCCCTTGTGTTTACGCCCAGGGAATTGCGCGCTTCGACCGTGAAGATTGCGTATCTTTCTTCCGTGGGTGTTCCGCTGATCACGCCGGTGGTCGGATGGAGCGACAGTCCGGCCGGCAGGGCGCCGCTGATAACGGAGAAGGTGGGCGCCGGGAAACCGGAGGCCACGATCGTTTCCGGCACGTAGGCGACACCTCTCACCTGTCCGGATCCGGCCAGCTCGCCGGCGGCCGGGGCGGTAATGAGGGGCGCCGAGGTGGCCTGAATTTCTACGGTATACGGTTTTGTATCGCTGTTGACGCCGTTGACGGCTGTCAGGCTAAAGGAGTACGTTCCCGCCGTGGTGGGCGTTCCGTGCAGCTGTCCGGCGGGTTCAAGCGTAAGTCCCGGAGGCAGCGTGCCGGAGGCAAGTTCCCAGACGGGCGTCGGCGAGCCGGTGGCGGTCAGCGCGGCGTCGTAATCAAATCCCACCAGGCCGTTTGGCAGCGTGGCAGTCGTATTTACCGGCGCCTGGGCGGAATTGCTGATGCCTAAATTGAATACGACAGGCGAACTGGCCAAATCGGGCGCCTTCGCGTCGGCGTTCGGCTGTTCGCAGAAGAGTTTCAGCGTGTAGCTGCCTTCGGGCAGCGTCGCCGGGACGGTGAAACTTACCGAGCCGGAAGTTGCCGGCGAGGCGGCCGTCAGTTTGGCGTAGTAGAGCATGTTGCCTCCCAGTTCTTCGAGCGTGCAGGAGACGTATCGCCCGGCGCCGGAACTCATGCCGCCATAATTCAGCGTGACCGTACCGCCGGGTGCGGCGATCGGATATTTGTTGTCCGTCGAGGTCAGCGTCAGCGAAGCGTCCGCCAGCGTCAGTTTCAGCGATGAACCGGCGGGAATGGCGGTAGTAGCCAGCGTGCCGCCCGAATATGCCGGTTTGCCTGCCGCATCCGACAGCATGACCACGGCGTTGCGCGACAGACGCAGCGCAGGACGGACGGGAACCGGCCTCGTGTTTATCAGTCCGTCGCGCTCTATCTGCCCGTTTTCCTCTACGTAGGTCGCATATCCCTGAGACATGCTCGTACTGTGGGTTCGGGTCCACCAGATGTCGGGCACGGTATGCGGTTCGGACGTGTTTGCGTACGATGTGGCGTATACCGAGTTATACCCTTTCCGCGCGTTGTTGTCGGTAAAAAACGTCTCGACTTCATCGGCCGAGAGGAGGAATACCTTATCGTTCGTCGTCACGCCGTCCACGTCGGGTCCCACAGTAGGATTTTGCAGCGAGGAGGCGACTACTGCATTGCGTTCGACGGTCGAAAAATAATCGGTCGTCGACGGAAGCGAAGTACTTCCCAGCAGGAAATCGCTTTCCAGCCACGCCTTCAGCGAGGAGGCGCTCCAACTGACGCTGCCCGTAGCGGTATGGTACGGCTGGACGTCGAGGTTTTCGGTCGCCACGAGCAGGATACCCTGTGCGTCGACGGCCAGTATGTTCCACTTGACGGGCTGCACCAGGAAATAGGAGGGACGCGGCTGACCCTGTCCGTTGGGATTCCTGAAATGGGCCTTCAGTACGTAGGGCACCGAGGGCGCCGTGCTTTCGGGTGGCCATCCGAAATAGTCCTGCGGATAGCTTCCGAACCAGACCGTGTCTCCCACAGCCTGCTTCGCGTTGCCTGAATTGGTATCAGCGGCCTGCACGTGCATTGCGGCAAATGCCGTGATCAGAGCGATTGCCGAACATGCAAACAGGCCGCGTTCGGCCATCTTGATTTTTGCCGCCAGTCGATTGAGGCAGCTACTTTTGATAGTAAATTTTTTATTCATAACTTACATATATTAATAATACAATTTAATTTTCACTTTTTGTCGCCGTGCGCGGTTCGCTTTTCTTTCGCGCGAGCAGGTTTTTATAGCGTTCGAGCACAGCGTTGAGTTCACGAAACAGGGTTTCGTAGTCTTTCATACCGTTCACCAGCGCGAGGGCTTCCAGTTGTTTGAGCATTTCGCGAAAAGTCTTGTCGGTGGCGGCGCGCGCCATTTTCATGTGCATGACGGGGCGTTGCGCCGCCTCGCCGTAGCGCGCCATCATCAAGTCTTTGAAGCGCATGTTTTCCACCTGTAACTGTTCTATCCAGTCGGTCAGCGCGAGTGTCTCCATCAGCGCCGGATGATTGCCCGTGTGCAGTTCGCGCACGAGGTCGTCGATGGCGGCCGTTTCCTGGTCAATCGCCTTGGCGGCAATATTGCCGTATTTGTCCAAAACGATTTTGACCTTCCGGGCAGCTTCGCACTTGTCGGGATTAAAGTGATTCAGCGCCGACTTGACGGCGTCGTTCAGTCCGCGGAAAATGCGGTCGCGCACATGATCCTGCTCGTCGAGCAGTTCGGTATATTCGCTTTTGAAAATGACGTCGAGCGAGGCGACGACTTCGTCGTAACGGGATTGATACGCCGCATACTGCGGGGCGATGCCCAGTTTCTCCGGCGGATGACTTGTAAAAATACGCTTGACAGTGTCATGCATCTCTACGTATACTTCGTTCCGTAAATGCGAATAATTCACTTTGACAATGATTTCATTTTCCATTATCGTATCGAATTTTGTGGTGTATATATGCAGAAAATACATTTTTCCGGCCGTCGCCAAGCCGCGAAAGGTGCGGCGAGGTTCCTGTGAAGGTTTCGCCGGTTTGCGAAAGTCCGGGCGAAGTCTCCGGCGGAGTTTCGCCGTGCTGCGAAAGCGTCAGCAAGACCCCGCGAAGGTTTCGCACTTCTGCGAAAGCTCCGGCGAAGGCTCGGCGAGGGTTTCGCAAGATTGCGACACCCGTTTCGTGATGCCGGTGTCTGTGCCGGCGGTCTGCATCCGGCGCGGACATGAGACCGGCACGAAGACAGAAAAAAACTGTACGCAAATTGAACCTTGCGGCAATTTGCGTGCAGAGAAGAAATATAGGGAATGATATTTCCTGTAAAAGATCGAAAGGTAAACTTAAGTTATTGATTGATAGCGAAATACCCCCCCCTTATGCAGTATATTTTGCTGCTCAGGGGCGGACGAACAGTCTCAGCGAATGCGGCAGGAATCCGGCCGCAAAACTCATGCCTCAGTGAGGGACTGATTCCGTCAGTTATATAATTCCATCTATCCATACATTTTTTATATCACAAGAAAAAAAACGGATATACTCTTTTCATAGCTGTATCACGCGGCAAAATTAATACAAAATGGGATGTATTGTATTCCGAAAATCAAAAATATTATATTTTGGGTATATTTTTTAGCATGTTTAACTGAAAAGAATAAAAATTTACCTTTTCACTCTGTCTGAAATATAACCCTTGAATTTTTGAATCTATAAAATACCGCGCACAGTACGCTTACTGTTACAGAAGAAAGGAAAAGCCTTGTTATCGGATGCGTTTGTAGTGACAAATTTGCAGTTCGCCCCTGTCGTCGTAGAGGTGCATGCCGTTGCCTTCGCAATAGCGGAACATCCGGCAGTCGGCGCATTGTCCTTTCCGAGTCCACGAGCGGTCGCGGAAAGGCTGGAAACGCTGTTCCCAGACATCGACGAAACGGTCGTTGTAGATATTGCCCTGATGAAAATTCGCACGGATGCTCGGACAGCCCGATATAGAGCCGTCGACCAGCACCGATGCCGTGTTTATGCCCGCATTGCACTGGAAAAAGGTGTCGCGTACCTCCATTTCGTGGTTTCCCAGAAAGCCCTCGCAGCCATACGACACATGGAATCCTTCGCGGCGGCAGTCACGGATGAAATCCATCAGTTGTGTAAATTGCCGGTCGTCGAGTTGAAGTTCGGGGAAACGGGTGGCACGCCCGGCCGGGAAGATGGTAAAGATGCGCCAGTTCTTCACTCCCTCGGCCATCAGAAACTGACGGAAGCGCGGCAGGTCGTCGAAATTCTTCCGGTTGGCACACGTGACGACATCCCATACGACGCCGCTCGTACGGACAAGCCGCTCGATCGACCAGACAGCCATTCGAAAACTGTCCGGCCGGCCGCGCAGCCAGTTGTGCGCTTCGTCGAAACCGTCCAGGCTGATAGTGGCCGAGCGAAGTCCGGCCTCAAGCAGTGCATTCAGCCGCTTGCCGAAAAGCAGTCCGTTCGAAACGATGCCCCACGGATAGCCGCGCCGGCAGAGTTCCTGCCCGCACTGCTCGATGTCGGGACGCAGCAGCGCCTCGCCGCCGGTGAAGATGACCATTACACGGTTCGGATCGACGAACGGCGTCAGTTCGTCGATCACGCGCAGGAAATCCTCTACCGGCATGTCGGGTTGCGTTGTCGAGGCGCGGCAGTCGCTCCCGCAGTGACGGCAGGCAGCATTGCACCGCAACGTACATTCCCAGAAAAGCACGCGCAATTCGTGGAGTTTCGTCCGGTTCTTTCGGATGCGCCGGAACAGTTCCAGGGCAATCTGCTTGCGAAGGGGCAGTCCTGCGGACATTATTCTTTTTCTTTCAGCTCAATATTGACTTCCTTGGCGGCCGAACCGTAGTTCCAGTTTCCGCTTTTCTTTTCGTAATAGTCCTCTTTGCCGACTTTGACCTGAATGGTGTCATTCCGGTACGACCCGTTTGCCTCGCCGTCGATGTCGGAGGCTATCACCTGAAAGTCTTCGACGGGGAAAGCCTGAAACAGGGCGGAATAATGTCCCGTCGCATCGGACAGCGCCGGATTTCCGAAATCGTGCGAGGCATTGACTTCGATCTTGATGTCCGGCACCGGTTCGCCGGCCTGGTTGGTCACCTTCCCGTGGAACGTGAATGTGGCATACGGCGAGCCATATTCTAACGTCTCGTTGCCGTTGTCGCATCCCGAAAAGCCCAGCACGGACAGCAATCCGGCCAAAACCCAGTTTACACCCTTTAGCAGCGGGTGATACGCTTTTTTTACCATGAAGTGTACTTTTTTCATACAATCTTGTTTTTATAATCGATGCATAAAAACATGTATTCGCTGCACGGCAGTTCGAAAAAAAGCACATTCGAGGAATGATTTGAGTGCGTCGATTTTCAATTCAGGCTGTCGCACCCGTTCCGAACGGGAGACACTGCCGACCGTGTTCGCGTCTCTACGGCCGTCCGCTATAGGCAAACGCCGCCAGGCTTTCGTGTCCGTCTTCGTCCACGCTCTGTACGGCAAAGAAGTAATTGTCTTTACTGAAGGGGAGCCTGACACGGGTGTCCCGGACGAGGATTTTCTTCTGCCATTGCGACTGGTCTGTTTCGCGTACCAGCACGTAGTAGGCCTTCGGCCTCTTTCCCTGCGCGGGCGCTTCCCACGAGATATTGACAAAGTTGGTCAACCCCGACGTAATCAGTTTGACGTTTTCGGGCACGGCAGGCGCCAGCGCCATGTTCAGGATTGCAGCGAGGTTGATGCCTGTGTTTTTTCGGAGATACTCAAAGTTTATCGCCCAGATTTCGTCGCCGTACCTGACACCGTTTTCTTCGCGCACGTACTGATGCGTGCGGTCGTAGTTTTCGTTCACTTCGCAGATGCGCACGGCTGCGAATCCCTGCCGGCTGAAAGGCGTATGATCGCCGCTCCGTCATAGAAAAAAACGGGGAGATTTACTTCTTTACGGCTCCCACACTGTGCCGTCCGTCGATGAGGACGGTAAACGGCCGGTCGAAATGCACCCAACGGACATGGTTCGTCTCCTGCACGGCCGGTTGACCGTTCAGATAATCTTCGTCGAAATGGTCTTTGCCGAGAGACGGATTGACGGTGAAGTAACCCACGCCGTGCGATGTCAGGTTCTGGAAGAAATGCGTACCCTGGCTCGGCTCGATGCGGTAGTTTTCGAAACTGCACTCGGCAATCACGCGCGCCCGGCTGATGTGAGGCCACTTTACGGGAATACCCAGCCAGGGGTCTTCGCTTCCCCAGCGTCCGGTGCCGATCAGGATGTAACTCCTGTCCTGCTCGACGAACAGACGGTTTATCTGTTCAATCTCGCCGGCGACGACCGTGTTGCGCGACGGGTCGAAACCTTTGCTTTTGACGTAGACGACATCGTGTATGTCCGACGAGACGCCATGCCCCAGTGCGGCGGACGAATACAGCAGCGTCCTGTCGCGCGGAATCTGCGACAGGTCTTCGTCGATGACTTCATTGCGGTTGACGATAGGGCGAATCTGAAGAAAATAGAACGCCGTTTCCTCGTCTTTTCCGACGGGAATGTCGACGGCAAACTCGATTTCGATAGGCCGCCCCATCTCGTCCTGTCCGATTTTCAGCAGTTCGCTGAGCGTGACGGCCAGCGGCAGTTTGTCGTGTTCGAGAATGTTTGCGAACGACAGTATCTTCCGTCCTTCGGGATAATATCCGGGACGTATGACCTGCTCGTACGGATCATAGGAGGAAGAGACGAACGCCAGCGCGCCGTCCGCTTCGGCGTCTTTCAGCGTCAGCCGCAGCAGGTTGAAAGCGTCGTCGACGGCAGCCTGCCGGAAAGGGTTGCTCAGGTCGAGCGCCAGAAATCGCTTCTGCGTCTCTTTCAGCGCCATATCTACCGAACTCAATTGCAGGATATGATGCGGTCGCTTAGGCGAGAAACGCAACGAGACGCCACCGTCCACGATGTATTTGCCCAGTCCCAGAGCGATGTTGACAATGCCGTCTTCCGCCTTCTCTCTTCCTATCGGATAGAAGTTCAGCGAACGCGCCACACCGCTCAACAGCGGATAATAGCGGTTGCCGAACCGCCGCCCGACGGTTTCCTGAAGCACAACCGCCATTTTTTCGCGATCTATCAGGTTGCTTGTCGCCTTCATGTAGGCCTTGCTGTCCTTGAAAAAAACGGACGCATAGACGCCTTTGATGGCGCAGCTCGTCGCCCGCAGCATCTCGTCTCTGTCCGGCAAGTTCGGCGTCATGTAAGTAGAATAAATACCGGCGAAAGGCTGGTAATGCGCATCTTCGAGCAGGCTGGACGAGCGGACGGCAAGCGGGCGTTCGACGACGCGTAAGAAAGCCTTCAGGTCGGCGTTCAGCTCTTCGGGTAATTCGGCGCGCTGGAAATGTGCGAGGATGACATCGTCGCCGGCATCGCTCAACGCCACGGGATACAACCCGTTCATCTCCATGAACAGGTCGAAAATGTCCGTGCAGAGTACTACAGTTTTGGGGATGCGAACGGGGAAATTCGCCCTGTCGAGCAATGGATTGCGCTTGATCATCGCGTCAATAAATGCCAGACCGCGCCCCTTGCCGCCCAGCGATCCCTCGCCGATGCGCGCGAAATGGCTGTATTTGTCGAAACGTTCGGGATGATAAACGGCAACGATACCTCTGTTTTTCAGGCGACGGTAACGCAAAATCGTTTCGAAGATAAGCTGGCGCGCCTCGTCCATGTTCCGGTATTCGTCCACGTTTATATCTTTCAGCAATCTTGCGGGTGGAAACATGGCGCGGGAGTAGAAGAAGCGCGAGAAATGGTCGTGGGTCAAATGTTCCTTCAAAGCGCCGTCCGGTATGTCGAATACTTTTTGCTGCAGGTCTTTCAGGTCTTTGATGCGCATGATTTCCTTCCCGTCGGCGGGGTCGACGATCACAAAGTCGCCGAATCCGAACTGCTCCATCACCTTTTTGCGCATATCTTCCTGATAATTTTCCGAGTTTTTATTGACGAACGAAACATCCAGTTCGGCCGCCAGTTTTTCGCAATCTGTTTCCGCCGATTCCATGATGACGGGTATCAGGCCGATTTTGGGCTTTTTGTTCCCGTTGTCTGCTGCTAAGGGCGTACGTACGTGCCGGACAAATTTGTATCCGGCCAGCGGGTCGTTTTGTCCATCCCTGGGAAAGCCGAAATCGGAAATGATGCCGAGGATATTGTTTCGGTACCGGTCGAATATTTCGATGGCTTCGTTGTAGTTGCGCGCAAGTTTGATCTTCGGACGGCCGCGCTTGCGAAGCATCTCCTGATGAGCGTTCAACGCTTCTTTCGAAAACTCGCGGCTCTGTTCGAGCACAAATTTGTAGAGCATGGGCAGCAGCGACGAATAGAAGCGAATGGAATCTTCGACCACGAGGATGATTTGCACGCCCGCGGCAGTATCATACGGCATATTCATATCGTCTTCTATCAGCTTGATGATGGCCAGCAGCACGTCGGCGTTTCCAAGCCAGCTGAAAATATAGTTGATGGCGCTGGTATCTTCTTTTTCTATGCGTTTCGACACTTCTTTGGAAAAGGGTGTGAGTACGACAATCGGTATTTTGGGATGACGTTTTTTTATCCTGCGTGCCGTACCGAAAATGTCGCTGTCGACCATGTTCGGCATGACGATGACCAGTTCGAAATTAATCTCTTCCATCCTCTTGAATGCTTCGTCGACGACTGTCACCTGCGTAAAGCGTGGCGGATGACGCAGGTTCAGCGTCATGTATTCGTTGAAAATCTGCTCTTCCACACGCCCGTCGTCTTCGAGCGTAAATGCATCGTATTTGGTGGCAACCAACAATACATTAATTATTCGCTGGTTCATCAAATCGTCGAAAGACGTATCGCTGAACGCCACTTTTGCCAATTCCTCAATTCTTCCCATACTGCTTACTATTGATAAAGTTGTTCAAAAATAATGAATAATTTTGTTTCCGTATGAAACTTGCCGTACTTTTGTGCATAATAAAAAAAAGTTTCATCAAAAAAGCAACGATCATGAATACTAAAATACTATTGTCATCATTGGAAGCGAAACATCCCGGCGAGCAGGAATATTTGCAGGCAGTTCGCGAAGTATTGCTCTCTATTGAAGATGTTTATAATCAACATCCCGAGTTTGAGAAGGCCGGAATCATCGAACGTCTGGTTGAACCTGACCGCGTGATTGCGTTTCGCGTACCGTGGGTAGACGACGAGGGCAACGTACAAGTCAATCTGGGTTACCGCGTGCAGTTCAACAACGCAATAGGCCCCTACAAGGGTGGCCTGCGTTTCCATCCTTCCGTGAATCTTTCTATCCTGAAGTTTCTCGGCTTCGAACAGACTTTCAAGAATGCGCTTACTACACTCCCGATGGGCGGTGCAAAGGGTGGCGCAGATTTTGCGTTTCGCGGGCGCAGCAACGCCGAGATCATGCGCTTTTGTCAGGCTTTCATGCTTGAACTTTGGCGAAACATCGGCCCCGACATGGATGTGCCGGCGGGCGACATCGGTGTAGGCGCACGCGAAGTGGGGTATCTGTTCGGGATGTACAAGAAGTTAGCCCGCGAACATACGGGTACCATCACCGGCAAAGGTCTGGCGTACGGCGGCTCGATACTGCGCCCCGAAGCAACGGGTTTCGGCGGATTATACTTTGTCAACCAGATGCTTAAAACGCACGGTGTTGAGATTGAAGGGAAAACGGTTGCCGTTTCGGGCTTCGGCAATGTGGCGTGGGGCGCAACTATCAAGGCGACCGAACTGGGCGCCAAAGTGGTGACGATTTCCGGCCCCGACGGATATGTGCATGATCCCGACGGCATCTCGGGGAAAAAGATCGACTTCATGCTGGAACTTCGCAATTCGGGCGAAGATATTGTGGCTCCATACACGGAGATGTTTCCCGGCGCCGTGTTCTATCCCGATAAACGCCCGTGGGAACAGAAGGTGGACATCGCCCTGCCCTGCGCTACTCAAAACGAACTGGATGCCACAGATGCACAGCGGCTGATTGACAGCGGAACGCTCTGTGTGGCCGAAATTTCCAACATGGGATGTACGGAAGACGCCGTCGAACTGTTTACCCGCAACAAAATGCTGTATGCGCCCGGAAAAGCCGTGAATGCAGGCGGCGTGGCAACGTCGGGACTGGAGATGACGCAAAATGCAATGCATCTCTCGTGGACAGCTGCCGAAGTGGACGGACAACTTCATCAAATCATGCGAAACATTCACGAGCAGTGTGTTGAATATGGCAGGGAAAACGGCTACGTCAATTATGTGAAGGGTGCAAATATTGCAGGATTCATGAAAGTTGCGCAGGCAATGATGGCACAGGGTATTGTTTAAGAGTGCGGTTTATCGCATTTCCCGTTCGGACAGGCTTTCGGATTGTCGTGAAACCCCCGTCACTGCAGGACGAAAAAAATTGACTTTTTTTTGAGAATAATGAATAACATAAAATTATTTTTTCATACCTTTATCGCCGTTATTTCGATGACAACAGAAACTCTGTAAGGTTGCAACAAGATTGTTATTATAAAAATATTATGTAAGATGAAAAAAGTTATTTTTACCGGAATCGTGTTATCCGGACTGTTAGGTTGCTGTTTGACGACAGCGCAGGACGTGGCATACAAACTGCCTCCCCGTGAAATTCAGGACATCGCTCTGGCGAAACTCCCTCCAAGTGTAATGATTAGCAACGACAACAAATGGCTGCTGATGCTCGACCGTGTGCCGTTTTTGTCTGTGGAAGAACTGGCTCAGCCGGAATACAAATTAGCCGGTACTCGTGTGACCGGCCTGTTCGGTCCGAGCCGCAGGGAAGGTTATTCGGGCGTCCATCTGTTAGACATCAAGACAAAAGAAAAATCGGCAATAACCGGCCTGCCGGCAAATCTTCACATTCTGGAAGCCGAATGGTCGCCGGCATCATCTCATCTGGCACTCGTGCTGAGGGGCAATGACGGATATTACCTGTGGCTGGTATCGATCGCCGACAGGCAGGCGCGACAGGCAAGCAACCGACGTCTGAACCTGACGAGCGGGCGTGTCCGCATCAGCTGGCTCGGCGAAACAGAGGTTGTCGTCCCGACCGTACCGTCGTCGACAGGCACGTTTCCCGAACCTCCGCGCGTCCCCGGCGGCCCGCTCGTACAAACCAGCGACGGAAAAGCCACGCCGGCGCGTACCTATCAGGATCTGTTGAAAAATCCCTACGACGAAACGCTGTTCGACTATCTTTTCACCGCGCAACTGATGAAGATCTCGCCCGAAGGCGAAACGGCAATCGGCAACCCCGCCATCTATTCACAGGTGAGCCTGTCGCCCGACAGACAATATCTGCTGACCACAACGGTCGACCGCCCGTACTCGTATATCGTCCCCATGCAAAGTTTCCCGCAGACGGTTTCCGTCATCACGGCAGATGGCCGGCGCGTGAAAGAACTCCTCAAACATCCGATGATTCCCGACGGAATGGGATACGACACCAGTTCGCCCTATCCGCGCAACTACAGCTGGCGCGCCGACAAACCGGCCTCACTCTACTGGACGGAAGCGCTGGACGAAGGTAATCCGCGCAAAAATCCGGTGCCGTTCATGGACGCCGTCTACCAGCTTGCCGCGCCGTTCGACGGAGAGAAACAACTGCTCGTCAAAACGGAATTTCGCAGCATGGGCATCCAGTGGTGCGACGACACATTCGCTCTCATCAGGGAATCTTCGCGCCGCACTCGACGAATAAAAACCTATTCGTTTGCACCCTCCAAACCCGAACAGGCGCGCGAACCGGTGTTTGACATCTCGACGGACGACGGATATGCCAACCCGGGAATACCTGTTACGGTCAGAAATGCCTTCGACAGATCGATACTCTACACCGACAAGCATCACGGCGAACTGCTGATGACGGCTCAGGGCGCATCTCCCGAAGGCGACATGCCCTACCTCAGCCGCTACAATCTGAAAACGAAAAAGAACACTATCCTGTGGCGTTGCACGGCGCCGTACTACGAAAACATCGTCGATATAATCGACCCTGCCGGCCTGAAATTTATCACCGCCCGACAGTCGATAGAAGAACCGATAAACTATTTCGTGCACGACGCCAAAAAGAAAACGGCATACGCCCTGACGTCTTTCCTCAATCCCTATCCGCAACTGAAAGGCATGAAAGTGGAAAAGATGCAGTACAAACGCGCCGACGGAGTGGACCTGACGGCCACGCTCTACACCCCTCCAGGCTACGACAAGGCAAAAGACGGACGGTTGCCCGTGCTGATGTGGGCCTATCCGCGTGAATACCGCTCGGCAGACGACGCATCGCAGGTGCGCGGCTCGAAATATCTCTTCACCACTGTCAGCTATCGCTCGCCCGTCTTTTGGGTGACACGCGGTTATGCCGTGATGGATAACGTGGAGATGCCGATAGTAGGCTCGAACGGCGCGGAACCCAACGACAACTTCATCGAACAGATGACAATGAATGCCGAAGCGGCCACAAAACTCATTTACGACACGGGCGTGGGCGACACGTCGCGCATGGCTGTCGGTGGACATTCTTACGGCGGGTTCATGACGGCAAATCTCCTGACGCATACTCACCTGTACAAGGCCGGCATCGCCCGGAGCGGCGCATACAACCGCTCGCTGACGCCCTTCGGCTTCCAGGCGGAAACGCGCACCTACTGGGAAGCGCCCGAAGTGTACTACGACATGTCTCCCTTCAATTATGCCAATCAGCTGAGCGGCGCCCTGCTGCTGGTGCACGGAGAGCATGACAACAACACAGGCACCTTCCCCATCCAGAGCGAACGGCTCTTTGCCGCCATTAAAGGACACGGAGGTATAAGCCGCCTGGTCATACTCCCCTACGAAAGCCACGCCTATTCGGCGAAAGAAAACATTCTGCATCTGCTCTACGAAGTAGACACATGGCTGGACAAGTACGTAAAAAATTATACCAAATAAGCAATGAAGACATTTAAAACATTTGTATTGGCGGCCATTGTCGCCGCCGCACTGCCCGCTGCAGCGCAACAAACACCCGGAGCCATGACGGTCGAAGACCTCGTCGCATGGAAAAGAATCACCGAGAAATCCATTTCGAACGACGGGAACTGGGTATCCGTCAAGATGGAACCGTGGAAAGGCGACGCCGCCATCCACGTCTACAATCGCCAGGGCGAGGAAACAGCCGTTTTCGAGCCGGCGAAAAACAGCGAATTTTCGGCATCACACTACCTGCTGGTGACAAAAACCATCCCGCTCGAAGAAACGGAAGCGCTGAAACTGAAAAAGACAAAGCCCAAGGACATGCCGAAAGACCGGTTGATCATCTACAATCTGCAGGACGGGAAAGAGGAAACCATCGATTCGCTCGTATCCTTCAAATTGTCCGGAGGCGCCGACTGGCTGGCATATCAGCGCGAGGGGAAGGATTCGCTGCTGCATGTCCGCACGACGGACGGTTCGCAGGCAACCAGTTTCCGCATGGTCGGTCAATATCTCTTCTCGAAGGAAAACAGCGCACTCTACTTCGTCACGAAGGACACGACCGATCTGAAGCCCGGACTGTACGCCTTCCGCCCCGGCAGAGACGTCGCTCCGCAGGCGCTGCTTGAGGGCGACGGGGTGTTCAGGCAGCTTGCCCCCGACGAGAAAGGCGAACGCCTCGCCTTCCTGTACTGCGCCGACAAGAAGGAGACCGACAGGGATTTCGCCCTGTATCTGTCCGAAGACAACCGCCCGGCCGTGAAAATAGCCGGACGGACGGACGACTTCACGCCCGAAGGCTGGGTCGTCAGCGGCAACGGAAACATCCGTTTCTCGAAACACGCCAAACGTCTGTTTTTCGGCATCGCACCCGAACCGAAGCAGAAAGACACGACCGCACTGGCCGAGAACCGTCCCGACGTGCACGTATGGACATGGAACGAAGGCGTTCAGTATACCGTGCAGGACTACAGCCGCGCCGAAGACCTGAAGAAGACGTATACCGTGGCATACAACCTCGGAAGCGGAAAACCGGTGAAAGCCGCGGCTTCGAAATCTTTCGTCGGAGTGAAGTACAACTCCGCCGGCAAAAACTTCGTCCGCCTGACCTCGCCCGAAATCACGTCGTACCAGGCCGTCGAAGACGACGAAGTGACGACCGCCCTGCTGACGACTTCCAAACCGTACGAGATAGAACGCATGTGGGAAGGGGCAAGCCGCGAAGACATCAGTCTCATTGATCTGACGACGGGCAAAACGCGGCCGGTGAAAACAGGTATCGTCGCCCGCGCCCGTCTTTCGCCGAAGGGAAAATACGTCTACTGGTATCACTCTGCCGACAGTTCGTGGTACACATGGTCAGTGACCGACGGCAGGGAATATCGCCTGACGACGCCCGCCACGTTCACTGCATGGAACGAGGACCATGACACGCCCAGCCATCCGCAGGCATACGGCTCGGCGGGATGGACGGAAAATGACGAACATATCCTGATATACGACCGTTTCGACATCTGGCGCTTCTCGCCCACGGCATCGTCTGCGCCCGTCAATCTGACGCAAAACGGACGCGAGAAGCGGATTGCATACCGCTACATCCCCCTCGACCGCGAAGAAACGTTCGTCGACAGCCGGAAGACGCAACTGCTGACGGGCTTCGACCACACCTCCAAAGGTCGCGGCTTCTACAAAACCGATTTCTCCAAACCGGCCACGCCGTCCGTCCTCCTCGCAGGCGATTTTACCCTGACACCGCCGGTGAAGGCAAAGAAAGCCGACGTGCTGATATACACGATAGAATCGTTCGACGTCTATCCGGACGTATACCTGGACGACATGACATTTAAACATTCCACCCAACTGACGTACGGCATCAATCAGCAGGACAAATTCCTGTGGGGCGCGGCCGAACTGACGTCGTGGACTTCGCTCGACGGGAAGCGTCTCGAAGGCGTCATCTACAAGCCGGCCGACTTCGACCCGGCGAAGAAGTATCCCGTCATCGTCAACTTCTATGAGCGTAATTCCGACTCGTATCACTCGTATCGCATGCCCGAACCCAACCGCTCGTCGGTCGACTATCATTTCTACAATTCCAACGGCTATATCATCTTCAACCCCGACATCGTCTACGACGACGGTTATCCGGGCGAAAGCTGCTACAAGGCCGTCATGTCCGGCGTGACGGCGCTCATCGCCAAAGGCTACGTCGACGAGAAGGCCATCGGCGCGCAGGGACACAGCTGGGGAGGCTATCAGGATGCCTATCTGGCAACGCGCACCAATCTGTTTGCCGCCATCGAATCGGGCGCTCCCGTGGTGAACATGTTCAGCGCATACGGCGGTATACGGTGGGGATCGGGACTGAACCGCTCCTTCCAGTACGAACACGGACAGAGCCGCATCGGCAAGTCGATATGGGAATCGCCGCTGCGATACCTGGAAAACTCGCCGCTCTTCGACATGGACAAGGTGCAGACGCCCATCCTGATCATGGCGAATGACAAGGACGGACACGTCCCCTGGTATCAGGGCATCGAGTTTTTCGTCGCTCTCAAGCGGCTGCAAAAACCGGCATGGCTGCTCAACTACACCGGCGAACCGCACTGGCCTGTGCGCATGGCGAACAAGATAGATTTCCAGAAGCGCATGTTCCAGTTTTTCGAACACTACCTTCACGGCCAGCCCATGCCCAAATGGATGAGCGAGGGTGTGCCGGCGGTCGACAGGGATTTTGAACTGGGGTATTAATAGCTAATGTTACGCATCGGTTCGGCAATACCCTGCCTCCACTGCAACCTTCGGGATAACATTTGCAGTATAAATTATCTCCCTCAACTTGCGGCGGACTTGTATCCGTATGATACAGGTCTCCCGCAATCGTCGGGACATCTTTTGCACCCTGTAACAGGTCTCCCGCAGTCTGCGGTACGGTGGTAGAATCGTCTTTTTTTTGGATTGTCGATATTTGTGAACATTATATCGAAATTGTATGTAAGCGGAGTTGTTCCAACCGCATAAATTCGCGGCAAAAAAAACATCTATGTTAAAAGGAATAAGTCCTCTCATATCGCCCGAACTCCTGAAGATATTGATGGAGATGGGGCATGGCGACGAAATCGTATTCGGCGACGCCAATTTTCCTGCCACCTCGCACGCGCAGCGTCTGGTGCGAGCCGACGGACATGACATAACCGCGCTTCTGGACGCCATCCTGCCGCTTTTTCCGCTCGACTACGCCGTGGATTTCTCTGCGGCGCTGATGGCGTTTCGCGGCGACAGTGAACCTGTCGTCTGGAACGAATACAGAAAAAAGCTGGCGGCACACCCCGATGGCAACAAACCCTTGCTGACACTTCCCAAACCCGACTTTTACGAACGGGCAAAGAAAGCGTACTGCGTAGTAGCTACAGGCGAATCGGAAGGCTTTGCCAACCTGATTATCCGCAAAGGCGTCATACGAATGTAGCTGTGGAAACGGATTAAAATTTAAGATTCAATTTGATATAAAAACGAAAAACAAATGAAAGCGCTCGTATTGGAAGAATACAACAAGTTAGTGTATAAGGATGTGCCCGACCCGCAGACCGGCGCCGGCGAAGTCCTCATCAAAGTGAAAGCCTGCGGCATTTGCGGTAGCGACGTGCATGGCATGGACGGCAGTACCGGACGCCGTCAGCCGCCCATCATCATGGGTCACGAAGCATCGGGAGTAATCGTCGGAATCGGCGAAGGCGTCGACCGCTGGAGAGAAGGCGACCGCGTGACGTTCGACTCCACCGTGTATCCGCTCGACGACTGGTATACGCTCAAGGGTCGATACAACCTGAGCGAAGGCCGCGAAGTGGTAGGCGTATCGCCGAAGGAATACAAACGCCACGGCGCCTTCGCGGAATATCTGACCGTGCCGCAGCATATCCTTTACCGGATTCCCGACAACGTCACCTTTGAACAGGCGGCCATGGTCGAACCCGCAGCCGTGGCGGCACACGCCGTCGGGCTTTCGGGCGTCAGGGCGGGCGACAGCGCCGCAGTGCTCGGCAGCGGCATGATCGGCACGTTTATCGTCAGTATGCTCAAGGCTTCGGGCGCCACGCCGGTGATTGCCGTGGATGTGGTCGACGAAAAACTCAGGATGGCCGCCAAATACGGCGCCGACGTGCTCGTCAATTCCGGCAGTCAGTCCGTGGCAGACGTTATCCGCAGCCATACCAAAGGACGCGGCGCCGACATCGGCTTCGAAGCCATCGGCATATCCGCTACCGTCAACACGCTGATCGACTCGCTGCGCAAGGGAGCCACCGCCGTGCTGGTGGGCAACGTGACGCCCGTCATCGAATTTCCGCTGCAAAAGGTGGTCACTACCGAAATCCGCGTGCAGGGCAGTTGTGCCATCAACGGCGAATACGAAATCATCCTCGACATGATTGCCGGCGGTGCACTGAAAGTGGACGACATGATCTCCGCCACAGTTCCCCTGAGCGAAGGCGCCGAATGGTTCCGCAAACTCTATCACCGCGAAGGAAGTCTCAACAAAGTCATTCTGATTCCATAAAGTCATGAAAGAATACAAATTAGCCATTATCGGATGCGGCAAGGTAGCCCATCTACATGCCAAAGCAATCGGCAATCTGCCCAATGCGACGCTGGCTGCCGTGTGGAGCCGTACCCCGGAATCGGCAGCGAAGTTTGCCGCCGCATACGGTGCGAAACCTTATAGCGAGATCGCCGCCATGATTCGCGAAAACAGTATCGACTTGGCGATCGTCTGCAACCCTCACCCGTTTCACCGGGACGTGACCGTCGAAGCGGCACTCGCCGGCGCAAACGTTCTGGTGGAAAAACCGCTCGCCTCCACGCTCGAAGACAGCGACGCCATGATTGCCGCCTGCCGCCAGGCCGGTGTACGGCTGGGCGTCGTAAGTCAGCGACGCTGGTATGCCCCCGTGCAGCGCATCCGCCAGGCCATCGACGCCGGCAAGATAGGCACGCCCGTCTTCGGCACCATCAACATGCTCGGCTGGCGCGACGAGGCCTATTATAACGCCGACCCGTGGCGTGGCACGTGGGACATGGAAGGCGGCGGCGTTCTGGTCAATCAGGCGCCACACCAACTCGACATCCTGCTCTGGTTCATGGGCGAGGTGGATGAAGTATATGGCCTGTGGCGCAACCTGAACCACCCGTACATCGAAGTGGAAGATACGGCGGTGGCCATCGTGAAGTTCAGGAACGGCGGTATCGGCAACATCATTGTCAGCAACTCCGAAAAGCCGGGCATCTTCGGCAAGGTGCAGGTACACGGCTCCAACGGCGCGTCCATCGGCGTACAGACCGACGGCGGCGCCATGTTTGTGGCCGGGATGTCGTCCGTGCTCGAACCTCCGGTGAACGATCTGTGGACCGTCCCCGGCGAAGAAGCGCTGCTGGCCGGATGGGTGCGCGAAGACAGCGAACTGTTCGAACGCATCGATCCTACCATATATTATATGGAACGGCAAATCGAAGACTTCCTGACGGCACTCGACGAAAACCGCGACCCGCTCGTAACCGGCGAAACCGGACGTCGTACCGTGGAACTCTTCACCGCCATCTACCGCTCCACACGCGACAACGCGCCGGTGAAATTCCCCCTTCTTCCTGAAAATGGACAGGACATGGATGGACGTCCGGTAAAACAAAACGATGAAAGATACGGTCATGAACAGATCAAATAACAAACCGGGTCTGATTACTCGCGGATACGTGTTCACTTTTGCACTGGTTACGGTGCTGTTTTTCCTGTGGGCATTGCCCAATACGCTGAACGACGTTCTTATCAAGCAGTTCATGAAGTCGCTGGAACTGGACCTTGCGCAAACGGGCTTTCTTCCGTTTGCACTCAAGTTCGGATACTTCTGTCTCTCCATACCGGCAGGTTTATTCATGCAGCGGCGCGGTTACAAGTCGGGTATCCTGTTCGGGCTGTTTCTTTTCGCTGCCGGCTGCTTTCTGTTCTATCCGGCGTCTACCACGCGGCAGTATGCGCTTTTCCTCGGCGCAATCTTTATCATTGCCGGCGGGCTGGCTTTTCTCGAAATCGGTGCAAACAGTTTCGTCGTCAGCCTCGGCGACAAGTCCACGTCCGAACGCCGGCTTAATCTGGCTCAGTCGTTCAATCCCATCGGCGGCATTTGCGGCGTGACGGCCGGGACGCTTTTTATCTTTTCCGGAAACGAACCGACGGCCGCAGAAATAGAAATAATGAAGATGAAAGGGGTGTACGACGAATTTTTGCAGGCTGAAAATCTGCGAGTGTTTCCCACGTATGTCGTCATTGGAACAGTAGTGCTGATCGTGGCCGCGCTGATATGGCGCACCCGGTTTCCGAAGATAGAAACGGCGTCGGCAGCGGGGACGAACCGCAGTGAGAAAGGCAGTTTCAGGGCACTTTTCAAATATCCTCACTGGTACGGCGCCATTATTTCACAGTTCTTTTATCTGGGTGCACAGCTCGGCACCTGGAGCTACCTGATCACCTACGTGCAGCAAAACAGTCCGCTGGGCGAAAAGCAGGCGGGCGGCTTTTTGATTGCGAATATGGTACTGTTCATGGTGGGGCGCTTTTTCTCCACCTGGCTGATGAAGTATGTGAAACCGTTACGGCTGATGGGAGTCTATGCTGTGGTAAACATCTGTCTGGTTGCTGTCGCCATATTCGGCTCACAGTGGGGCGAAGCGCAGTTCGGACTTGGACTGCATGGCTTGACACTGCCCGTTCCTTTCACAGGATTCTCCGTACCTGCCGGTATCTATGCCCTGCTGTTCACCACGTTTTTCATGTCGCTGATGTACCCGACAAACTTCGCCTCCGGGATGAAAGGCCTGGGACCAAATGCAAAGCTGGGCGCGTCGATTCTGGTGATGAGCCTGATCGGAGGTGCGCTGCTGTCGCTGCTGATGGGACGTATCACCGGTTTTGGATGGGCCGACAGGGCGATAGCTCCCGCAATGATTGTACCGGCTACGGCCTACGTCGTGATCGCATGGTATGCCTTTATCGGTTCACGTCCGCGGGGGCCTGTTTATGAATGACTCCATGATATTTCATCAGTCACTGAACACGAAGATGTATTGGCAAAAAATGAAACTTGATACAGTATGAAAACAAACATCGGATTTTTTTACATGTGGCTGGCCGTATGGCTGGCTGTATCCTGTTCGCAGGAAAAGAGTACAGAGTTGAAGGTATTGCAGTTGAACGTGTGGGTAAACACATCGCGCGTGGCGGACGGCGAGCAGGGGCTTGTCGACGTCATAGACCGGACGGATGCCGACGTCGTACTGCTGTGCGAACTGTATTCCGGGGAAAACGAAACGCCCCTGACGCAAAAAGTAATCGAGGCGCTCGGCAAACGCGGAAAAACGTATTTCGGCGACGGGCGCAACCTGCCGGTTGGCATCCTGTCGAAATACGCGCTGGAAGACGTATCGGCGTTCCTTCCGACGGCGGAATGCTACCGGCCGGTTGTGAAGGCGCATATCACGGTGAACGGACGGACGGTGGCTGTCTATTCCACCCATCTGGATCATCAGAACTACGCGCCATATCTCACGCGCGGATACGGCTCGGTGACGTGGACGAAAATGGACGCGCCGGTGACCGACCCTGATTCAATTCTCGTCGCCAACCGCATCGCCTGGCGCGACGAAACCATCCGCGGCTTTATCCGCGACGCCCGGTCGGAAACGGCGAAGGGGCATCCCGTCATCGTCGGCGGCGATTTCAACGAGCCGTCGCATCTGGACTGGCAGGCAGACACGAAAGACATGCGCGAACACCGCGGTGCCATCGTCCCCTGGGACGTCTCGCAGATGCTCGCACAGGCCGGATACACAGACGTCTGGCGCCAGCTTTTCCCAAACGCGGTGACGCATCCGGGATTCACCTGGCCGGCGGGAAACGGGGCGGCAAAACTGAACGAACTCTTCGCCGCACCGGAAGCCGACGAACGCGACCGCATTGACTTCATTTATTACTATCCGCAGCCGGGCGTCGAACTGAGCGACGCATGCATTGTCGGGCCGGCAGCTTCCGTAGAGCACGGGAAAATCGTGCCCGACAGGACGGATGACCCCATACTGACACCCGACGCTGTCTGGCCGAGCGACCACAAGGGAAACCTTGCCACATTTCGCATCGCGCCGGAACCGGCCGCCGCAAAGCCCCGCGTGGAAAGGAAGCCGACGTTTGCCTTCCTGACCGACGTGCACCTGAACAGAGCCAACGACCGCAACCGCTACAGCGGATTCAAGCATGCGCTGGACAGGGTCAAGCGCACGGGCGTCGAATTTCTTGTCTTCGGCGGCGACCTGGTGGACATCAACATGGGGTACCAGCTTTCGCGTGCAGAGGCCGACAGCATGTACACGGCGTTCAGGCAGGCGGTGGAGCAGACGGAACTGCCCTTCTATTCGGTCATCGGAAACCACGACCGCTATTTCGATGCGGAAAATGGCTGTACCGGAGGCGACGAAGTCTTTAAATCGCATCTTGGCGGCTATTCGTACTGCACTTTTGAGCGGCATGGCGTGCGTTTCTTCATCCTCAACTCCGTGCAGCGCACCGCCGGGGGCGACCTGTGCATCGGCGCGGAGCAACTGGAATGGCTGCGTCGCGAACTGGTGCACGTGCCGCTGGCCACACCCATCGTTGTGATGCAGCATGTGCCGGTATATTCGCTGTACTATCCCGCGGTGGAAATGAAATTCAGCCCGTGGGACGTGGTCTGCAACTTCAGGGAGGAACTGGACGTCTTCCGCGAACACAACCTGAAACTCGTCCTGCAGGGACATCAGCACATTCATGAGGAAATACTGCTGCAGGACGTGCAGTACATCACCGGCGGCGCCGTCAGCGCCAACTGGTGGAACGGTTCGTTTCACGGCACGGAGGAAGGCTTCCTGCTGGTGCATGTCGACGGCACGGGCGATTTCAACTGGGAGTATGTCGACTGCGGCTGGCTGCCCGCACCCGAACAGTGAATAACGAACAGTGAACAGTGAAGGGACGGACGGACGGTGTTGCCGCGCACCGCGTACTGTTTTTTTTTAGCGCTGACGAACTGTCACCGTCCAGCTTCTCCTGTCAGACCCTTGCCGTGGATGGTGCACTCGGCATTGTCCACTTCCGTACTGTGTATGAAGATGAGGTTGTAGTCCCTGCCCAACTTGCAGTTTTGTACCATCGTGCGGCGTGACGCGGAGTACTTGGGGGGACGAAGGTGGGGTGTGAGGCGTACATTTATTTTTTCTGAATTTCCATTGATATGGAACAGCTCCCTTCACTGCCGGGCTTTCAGGTCGTTTATCAAGCGCTGAATGTCTTTGTCATTGCGGATTTTCTGAATAGCCATCTTCGAAGCGGCCTGCTGCGATTCCTTTTTCGTGTATCCGATGCCGATGCCCAGCGGCATGCCCATCAGCGATACGCTGGTCTGGAAAACAGGACTGCCGGCCTTGTCCGTGAATGTTTCGACGAGGTCGAAGATGACTTCCAGCCTGTTCTTTTGACTCCACTCGATCAGGTTCGACTTGAAATTCACCTCCCTGCGTATCACCTTGTCGAGCGGAACGTATTTTTCGATAATCTGCTTCTGGACGTATTCGCAGCACTTCGCGTATCCCATGTCCAGATAAATCGCGCCGATGAGCGCTTCGAAAGCGTTTCCATACATGTAGTTGTTGTGTGAACATATCTTGCCCGACGACACGATCATCCTGTCCAGTCCCATTTTGAGGGCAATGTGGTTGAGGCTTTCGCGCTGTACGATTTTCGACCGCGTGTTGGTCATGAAGCCTTCCTTGCGGCTGGGAAATTTCCGGTAGACAAGGTCGGCAACAATGGCGTCGAGCACGGCGTCGCCCAGAAATTCCAGCCGTTCGTTGTTCTCCATCCTGCCGTCTCTGGCGCCGGCGGACGATGAACGGTGGACAAAGGCTTGCCTGTAAATCTGCGGATCGTTGGGGTAAAACCCCAAAAGACGGTAAAGAGACAAGTAAGGCTCTCTGTTGCGGATAAAGAGCCTTTTGATGTATCTGAAAAACGAAGTATACACGTTATTTTTCAAATTTCCTCACTATCACACTTGCATTGTGGCCACCGAACCCGAAGGTATTGGACAGTGCCGCCCTGACGGTTCGTTTCTGTGCCCTGTTAAACGTGAAATTCAGGTTGTAATCAATTTCGGGATCGTCGTCGCCCTCGACGTGATTGATGGTCGGCGGGACGATGTCGTCTCTTACCGACAAAATCGAAATGGCAGCTTCGACGGCGCCGGCCGCACCCAGCAAATGTCCTGTCATGGATTTTGTCGAACTGATATTCAACCTGTACGCATGTTCGCCAAAGACTTCCCTGATCGCTTTTTCTTCCGAGATGTCGCCGACGGGTGTCGATGTTCCGTGCACATTGATGTAATCAATTTCGTCGGGCTGCATCTCCGCATCTGCAAGCGCATTGCGCATCACCAGCTTGGCGCCCAGTCCTTCGGGATGGCTTGCCGTCAGATGGTATGCGTCGGCAGACATTCCGCATCCTGCGACTTCGGCGTAAATCCTTGCGCCGCGCGCCAGGGCGTGTTCCCGTTTTTCCAGTACCAGACATGCACTGCCTTCGCCCATCACGAAGCCGTCACGACTTGCGCTGAACGGACGTGAGGCCGTCTCGGGCGAATCGTTGCGTGTCGAAAGCGCATTCATCGCATTGAATCCGCCCACGCCGACAATCGCCAGCGGAGCTTCGGCGCCGCCGGCAAGAATGACGTCGGCCTTGTTCAGGCGGATGTAGTTGAAAGCGTCGATGATGGCATTCGTCGAAGAGGCGCAGGCCGATACCGTTGCGAAATTCGGGCCGCGGAATCCATATTTCATGGATATGTGGCCTGCTGCAATGTCTCCAATGATCTTGGGAATAAAGAACGGATTGAAGCGCGGACCCAACTCCGGGTTGTAGCCGCGCACTTCTTCCTGAAAGGAATAGATCCCGCCAATACCGGCCGAAAATATCACGCCGATACGGTCTTTGTCCGCCTTCTCCAAATCCATTCCCGCATCGGCTACGGCCTCGTCGGCCGCCACCAGGGCGAAATGGGTATAGCGGTCACACTTGCGGGCCTCTTTCCTATCCATATACTGCATAATGTCAAAGCCCTTCACTTCGCAGGCGAAACGGGTTTTGAACTTTGCAGTATCAAACCGAGTAATAGGCCCGGCGCCGCTTACCCCATTGCGGATACAAGACCATGTTTCAGGCATCGTATTCCCCAACGGCGTAACGGCTCCAAGACCTGTTACTACAACTCGCTTCAATTCCATAATATTGAAAATGATTACTTTACAGCATTTGTCTCAATATAGGCAATCGCGTCTCCCACTGTAGAAATCTTTTCGGCCTGATCATCGGGAATTGCAATACCGAATTCTTTTTCGAATTCCATAATCAACTCTACGGTGTCAAGCGAATCAGCTCCCAAATCGTTGGTGAAGCTTGCGTCGTTTTTTACTTCAGATTCCTCTACACTTAACTTATCAACAATGATAGCTTTTACTCTGGATGCAATTTCAGACATAATTTTCAGTTTTAGATTAATAAATAATTACGCATATGTTTTAATTTTGCGGTGCAAAGAAACGAAATTTTATTCTTATACAGCAAATATAAAGCGTGAAAAATGCGGAAAATTGCACATTTTTTCTTTGCATGTGCAATTGGAAGCGACAGTAAGATATGAAAAAAATAGCTATTTTTGCCTCTGGATCAGGAACTAATGCCGAGAATATCGCGAAATGTTTTTCTGATCACAAGCACATCGAAGTGGCCGTTGTTTTATCCAACAATCCGCGTGCGGGAGTGCACGAACGGATGAAACGGCTCGAAATTCCGTCCTTCACCTTATCGAGGGACGAGTTTGCGACGGGCGACGCCGTCCTGAAAAAACTGTCGGAACACGACGTCGACTGGATTGTTCTGGCCGGTTTCATGAACAGGATTCCTCCGGTTTTCATGAACGTGTATCCCGACCGGATTGTCAACATCCATCCGGCGCTTCTCCCGAAGTACGGCGGAAAGGGGATGTATGGTATGCATGTGCACGAAGCCGTCGTCGCCGGCGGCGAGAGGGAGTCGGGCATCACTATACATTATGTAAATGAAAACTACGACGAAGGTCAGATTATCTTTCAGGCGAAATGCTCCGTCGCGCCGGAGGATACGCCGGAAGACGTGGCCGCCAAGGTACACCGGCTGGAATACGCGCACTATCCCGAAGTGCTCGAAAGGCTGCTGACCGGGACGGTCTAAAACGATATGCGGACAATTCCGCCGAAAGGTTCGGGCGACTTGAAGGCTTCTTCGGGTTGTATAAGCCCGACATATACCTGTGCGCCGGCCAATATGCCTCCATGCGTAAAGACGGCCACACGGCGGTAGTCTTTTGTCCTGATTTCGTCGAGAAACGAAACGACGCGTACGTTCAGGTCGGCTACCGATTCGCCGTCCGTAGCCGGTACGTTCAGGAAATCGGCCACCCATTTCCCGATATGCGGGTCGCATTTCATTATCTGGGGATATGACAGCATCTCCCATGCGCCGAAACTGATTTCTTTCAGTCGCCCGTCGCGGACTGCATCGGAATAGCCGCAGTAGTCCGCAAGTCGCGTGCACCGGCTTAAAGGGCTTGTATAAACTGCATCAAAGGGAATATCCCGCAGTTTTTGCTTCACAAGTGCTGCTTCTTTTTCGAAAGTGTCTTTCAGTGGCACATCCGTCTGGCCGTAGCAAATGCCCTCAGGGACGTCGACCGACGTGTGCCGTATCAAGTATATTTCCATACCGTAAAAAATTTATGTCCGCAAAGATGAAAATAAAATTTCAAATCTCCGCTCTTCGACGTCAAAAATGATGTGCCGATGAACAAAAAAATATGCCCGGCCGGATGCAAAGTCATTTGGCCGGGCATATCTTCGCCTCTTTATCCTTTTGTTCCGACACAAGTCAGGATTTTTCTTTTCGTCTGAACAGCGTCCAGAGGGCATAGCCGAACAGGCCGGCCAGCACAATCCCGACGATGACCGAAGCGATCATCGAAATGCGGGCGCCTCTGTAATATATGTCGTCCACGCATTTAAGTTCGATTTTGTGGTTTCCTGCCGGCACGGCCAGTCCGCGCAGGATGTAGTTCACCCGTACCGGCGGCACTTCCACGCCGTCGATATAAGCATGCCACGTCTTGTAGTATACTTCGGAAAAGACGGCCAGGCGAGGAGAAGAACTGCTGCTTTCGTAGATCAGATAACCGGGATTGGCGTAGTCCGTCAGCCGGATGGCGGCCGTGCTGTCCGTGCCCTGAAGCGTATCCCATCCGGGCAGCCTGTCTTGCCATGCAATATCGACTACGGCTGTCTTCGCAGGATTGATACCGTTCAGAGCCGCGATTTCTTCGTCAGGCGAGTTGACCCACTCCAGCGTATCTACGAACCAGACATTTCCCAGCGCATTGTCGTTGCGCTGCACCTGCGGTCCCTGCTGCGACGGGACAATCACATAACGCCCGTTCAGCATGTTCAATATGTTCATGTTGACGCCACGCGCCAGATAGTAGTCAATAATATCCTGGTAGCGACGCAGTTTGGCGGGACTGTATCCGCCGATGGACTTGTGAAAATAGGATGTTTCCGATTCGTTGTACGTGTCGCGCGCCAGATTCAAAACACGATAGTTCGGGTCTTTATCCTGGAGGATTTGCTGGTCGGCGGGCGTAGCCACAATTTCCTGCGCCCGTTTCCTGGGGATAAAACTGCCGTAATTGATAAACCGCTTGTCGACCACCCACAAGTCGGCCAGAATCAGTACGCCGAGGATTGCCGTCAGCAGCGCCGTACGGTGCGGCTTCCCGAGACAGTACCACAACGCACCCGCCGACAGCGCAATGAAAAAGAACGAACGCCAGGCGTCGGAAGTCAGCATGTGCCTGCGGTCGGCCTCCAGTGCGTTCAACAGTTCGGGATAGTTTTTATAATTCTCGTCAATAAATGATGAAAAACTCATCAGTGCACCTCCGAACAGGGCGTATATCAGGCATAGCCCGCCGGTTATTCCCGCCGCGATATACAACGGTTTCAAAAGGCTGTCTCTGTCTTTCTGTTCCATAAAGGTTTTCACGGCCAGTATGGCCAGCGTGACGATCGTTACTTCGGCAATGACCAAAGCCATCGACGGCGTACGGAATTTGTTGTACAGCGGCAAATGATAAAACAGGAAATCGTTTATCGCCGGGAAATGCCTTCCCCACGCCAACACGATGGAGATAATCGTAGCAGCCAGCAGCCACCATTTTTCGCGCCCTTTCACAACCTGCAACCCGAGCACAAACAGGAAACAGATGATCGCTCCTACATATACGGGGCCTGCCGTGAAAGGCTGATCGCCCCAATACATCGGCGCGTACCTGCAGAACTGGTCGGCCTGACCCGTGGGACGCAACACACGGTGGGTCTCCGAATCCTTGCCGATATTGTAGTGTGAACTTGCTCCGTAAAAATTGGGGATGAGCAGGGTCATCGTTTCTTTCCTGCCGTAGCTCCACTGAAAGGCATAATCAATGTCCAGACCGGAAGAAGTTTTTTCGCCTTCCGCATTGTTTTGCAGTACGGCGCCGCCCCGCATTGTATCTTTCGTATAATCGGCCGTAGAAATCAGTTTACCTGCCTCGGGAGCAATCGCCAGCGCTGCAACTACAAGCAAAATTGCGGAAGATTTAAAATAATCCGCAAGCGTATGCTCCCTTATCGCATATATCAGATAAATGACTGCCAATACAACAATCATCAGTAACAGATAATAGCTGATCTGCTGATGCCCCCACACCACGTTCAACCCGGTAAAGATAAGCGTAATAATGGAACCCCACAGATATTTCTTCCGGTAACAGAGGATAATCCCACCGATAATTGGCGCCATCGTAGCCATGACCAGACATTTATTCACATGTCCGGCTTCAATAATAATCAAATAATATGAAGCCAGTGCATACTCAACGGCGCCTGCCACGCTTAACCAGGGTTTACAACCCAAAGAAAGCAG
>JAISXP010000074.1 GCA_031270465.1 Tannerella sp.
CTGCCCGACATTCCCTTTGAGTGGGTCTGGGAAATCAAGTACGTCAAAAAGGAAGACGCCACGGAGCATGTGCTGGAGGAAAAACGCGGCGAAGCCCGCGCGCAGTTGAAGAAGTACCGTGCCTCGTCCCGGTTTGCCGGTCGCGCCGACGTGCGCTACCTCGCCCTGATATTCATCGGAAAAGATCTCTACGAGATGGAAGAAGTCTGATGACGGTTTATGATCGGACAAGATTCTACCCGGGGTCATCAAGTTAAGGAAAAATGAAAACGGACGCATATAATAAGAGACAGCCAGCTACAGATAACAACACAGCATGAACAATTAAAACGGAATGACAAATATAATTTAAAAACGATGAACAGATTATTATTTCTCATTGCGGTGATAACCGCAGTCGTTTCCTGCCGGCCGAAGCAGGAGTCCATGGACGCTCTGATTGCCGACCGGTTAGACAGGGCTGTACAGCAATATGAGCTAATGGCGGCCTCGCTGGCCGACCAGCCCGACAAGCTCCCCCGGACGATAGACGCCGACGGGAAACTGCTCACCACAACATCCGGCGGATGGGTCAGCGGTTTTGTGCCCGGCTCGCTCTGGTATCTCTACGAGTACAGCCGGAATCCTGTGCTGCCGGATTACGCCGGAAACTACACTGTGCGTCTGGAAAAGGAAAAGCACAATCGCGGCACCCACGACTTGGGTTTCATGCTCTATTGCAGCTACGGCAACGGCTACCGTCTGACGGGCGACACGGCCTGGCGTAGTGTCCTGCTCACGGGCGCCGAATCGCTGGCAAGCCGCTTCAATCCGACCGTTGGCTGCATCCAGTCGTGGAACACTAACGAAAAATGGCAGTTCCCGGTGATTGTCGACAACATGATGAATCTCGAATTCCTCTTCTGGGCGGCGCGTGAATCGGGTGATCCCTGCTACCGGAACATCTGCCTCTCACATGCCGATGTCACCATCGCGAACCATTTCCGTCCCGACGGCAGTTCGTATCACGTCGTTTCGTATGACACCATCACCGGACAGGTGGAACGGAAAAACACCCACCAGGGCTTCGGCGACGAATCGGCCTGGGGACGCGGACAGGCCTGGGGACTGTACGGCTTCACGGTAATGTACCGCGAGACGCAGGAACCGAAATACCTCGAACAGGCCAAAAGCATCGCCCGTTTCATCCTGAACCATCCCAACCTGCCGGCCGACAAAATTCCCTACTGGGACTTCAACGCTCCGGACATCCCCGATACTCAGCGCGACGCCTCGGCGGGAGCCATCATCGCCTCGGCGCTTATCGAACTGAGCGGCTACGTGGACGAACCGCTCGCCAAAACCTGTCTGGAAACGGCCGAAACGCAGCTTCGCACCCTCTCTTCTCCCGAATACTTTGCGGAAAAGGGAACCAACGGGAATTTCCTGTTGAAACATTCCGTTGGCAGCCTGCCACACAACTCGGAAGTAGACGTGCCGCTCACCTACGCCGATTACTATTACATCGAGGCGCTGCTGCGTTACAAATCCCTGAAAGGCGGCAAGTGATTTTATGTGAATTTAAAGTTTAAATATTCTTTAAATAGAAATGAAAATACATCATTATTTACTGGATAACCCGATTACGGTTATATTTTTCATATCGGCAGTTTTGATTACGGGAGCCTGTACGGAACAGGCAACCGTGATCAAAGACCCTAAGGCAACCGGTTTTTTCCGGCGTACGGAAGGATGGATCGCCAGCGACGGCGCGATAAGTGCTGCACTGACTGACGGAAGGACAGTCTGGCTGATGGGAGACAGCCATATTGATGACTACGACCCGGCAACCCAAACGGTACCCTGGCTTTTCCAGGTCAGGAATGCGGCGCTGCTGCAACCCGCAAATGACTGGAAACCTGAAAATACCCGGACTCTGGTCGGGAACGGGCCGGATATCAAAAGCTTTTTCAAATCGACGCCGAACGACAGCCTGTGGATCTGGCCGGGAAACGGAATCCAGCTGGGCGATACGCTTTATGTCTATTGCGGCGAACTGATCAAAACGGGCGACGGCATCTGGGGCTTTGGCGGCACAGGCCGGGACATGTTTGCAAAACTGAAGGTTGCCGATATGACCGTCTCCGGGTATGACGTACTCCCCAACTTCAACGGCATTAATTTCGGTGCGGGGTTTGTTCGCAATGAACATTCAGGCTACGTGTATGCCTACGGATACAAGTTGATATATGAGCGTATTCAAACGGAAGTGTATGTTGCCCGTTTCCATGCGGATACTCCCGTATCAAATTGGGAGTACTGGAACGGTAAAGACTGGACACCCCGAGTGCAGGAAGTCGCAGCCATCAGCCGGGGCGCCCATAACCCGCATGTCAGTAAAGTGGGAGACCGGTACCTGATCCTTACAACCGAACTCAGCGTACAGTGCGATATGGGGAAGCATATCTTTTGGGCCGTCGGTGATTCGCCGACAGGACCATTTCCTGAACAGGAGAAGCTGTATGCGATAGATGATACGTTACAGGGTCATTATCCGTTTTTCTATACCGTTGCCGCCCATCCGCAGTTTATCAACGACGATGGTCTGCTGGTGACCTATTGTATAAACGGATATGAACCATGTCTTCCCGCAAATGTCGACGGAAGGCTTAACCCCGACCATTACCGTCCACGTGCGATACGGGTTCCCTTAAATATGCTCTTTGGAAATCCATCCGACATTCATTTATCAAATTGATAAACAGGCGGCCGAAGGCATCCGTTTCATTACGGTCGGATGCCGGATATAAGGGTAGGGTGGCCGAAAGAACCGGCAGGCAGTCCGTCTATCCGGCTGAAAATAAAAGAAGGCAACAAAATCAAAAGTAACAGGATATTCATTAAACAATCAATAAAAAAAGAACTATGAAAACAACAATCGTATCAATCACTGTATTATTCCTCCTTTCGTGCAGTCTTTTTGCACAGAATGAGAAGAACCTGCTGAGCGGGAAATATTCCACAGCAGAATTGCAGCGTATTTTAATCCCGCAAAAGGACTGGACGCCCTTTCCCCGGATCGACGACCGCGAAGGCTGGGCAAAGGCGGATCAG